>JBKPMB010000001.1:0-7985 GCA_046731995.1 Thermoproteota archaeon
AATCATATCAAGGAACGGGGCTTGGCCTATATATTTCAAAGAGTATTGTCGAAGCACATGGTGGCAAGATATGGGCTGAGAATAATGCAGACGGCAGAGGCGCAGCATTTTCATTTAGCTTGCCTTTAGACAATAACAAGAAATAATGTAGTAACGATAGCAGTCGCTTATATTAACATCTTCTTCATGCTCTATAGTACTCCAATCCAAATGGTTTATTTTGTAATCTCTAACAGTTTACGTTGCTACTGTGCTATTCTAAGGTAATCCTTGTCTTTAGGTCTTTGAATGTCACCTTTAACTAGCTATGTATTCATCTTTACACTTTACATTCTCAAATTACGCATATGAAGTTGCCGCTTATCCAGGGCTAAAATTCTATTTGGCTTCCTAGTATTTCATAATCCTTCCTGTACCATCTTTCTATTAAACCATTAAGCCAACCTTTTGTGTTGTTCCGGTTGCCTGGTTTTGATATAGTGCAATGCTCAAAACCTGCTATTAGGTTTGCTGGGTTCTCGACAATCTGGTAGCGGGTGTTGTATCCCGTTATTGTATCAATTGGCTAGACAAAATGGCCATCATAATGTCAATGTATTCTAATGCCCCATTTCTATTAGATTATTAATGATGATGTAGAAACAATAACGAGCATACAAACTATTGAGACGTATAAATAAAGGCTCTTGGGATGCACGTACATATGATCAAGTTTCACGTTTAGTTCAGTATAGATGGGGTCAAGGTATACTTGAATGGCGAAAATGGCATGGAAATGAAATTGTTATGGATGCCGGCTGTGGATCAGGGTTACTTACAAAACAATTAGCAAAAAAAGTTCCAAGAGGAAAGGTGTATGCCGTAGATATTGACTCCAATATGATAAAACAAGCAAAGAACAACGTTCAATTCCTTGATAATGTTGAAATAATACAGTCTAGCTTCACTGATATAAGACTCCCAAGAAAGATGGATGTCGTTTTCTCTAATTCTGCACTCCATTGGGTACAAGACTACAGAAAAGCATTTCAAAACTTTTGGGAACTGCTAAAACCAACAAATGATAGTAATGATATTATCGATATAAGTGTCAGCGGTAATATTGATAATAATACTGCTGGTGGTGGCCAATTATTAATTCAATGCGGTGGACATGGGAATTTACAACAAATCATCACCATATTAGAACAAATTATACACATCAATTCAAAGAACACTTCACAGACTGGAAGCAACCGTGGTATTTCGCCAAGGCTAAGGATACCAATAAATTGCTTAAAGAAATAGGCTATGTAAATACAAAAGTATATTCTAGTAGTGATTCTGTAATTTTTCCAAACCGCCAGATTTATTCTAAATTTGTAAAAACAGTGGTAATGAAATCTTACCTGGACCACCTATTGCAAGGCAATGATAATGATGATGAGATTGACAAATTAAAGGCTCTGTTTTTAAAGCTGTTTTTAGATGCTGAAAAATGCAGTAATGAATCAAACAGGCGCTGGTTCTTAGATTTCGTTAGGTTAAAATATTATTGCTCATAGGCCTTAACCATAACCGTCTATTTTTTTATTACACATGAAGCATAAAGACTCTTTATGTCTATTGGTTGGCTTTTCTCATAATAATCATTGTCGAACATTTGAACGTGGTTGAGGTGCAATAATATGCTGGCAGAGGTGAATATGGTTGATTATGGTGCTTTGGCATATTCGAAGAACTAGTACAATACTATAGGGAAATATGTTATAAGCATCTGATCCTCTTAAAACATAGTAAGAGGTACAAGGTTATGCCAGGGGTAGTTTATCGCATAATTAGCTCCAGCATTTAACTTAGTTAACTCACATTAAAATACCACATTGTATATGATGGCCCATGCTAAAAACAACAAATATTATAGCATTATTCATAATTATTATTTATCCGGTATTACCTAACATAGTTTATGGTCAGCAACAGCAGCAGTTGTTTCCATTTTTATCTCCAACAAGTACAACAAAAGATCGAATTAATATTTATATACAGAATGAATCTCCAACCTCTGCTAGTGACAGTAATAGTAGTCCTAGTAGTATTCCTAAACTAGTTATTTTAAACTTCTATGACAACGATATAGGTCAATTCACATATGCCAAACCAATACTGGATAAATATGGATAAGGGTACTTTCTTTATAGTTTGCAAATGGGCAAGTTCAGACAATCCAGAACGTATGACTTGGCAAGAAATAAACCAATTGTACAGAGAAGGACATGATATAGAATCTCATTCTATGACACACAAACTTCTAGATGGATTGTCAGCAAGTGCTTTAGATTATGAAGTAAGTCAATCAAAGCAATGTCTTCATGATCACCTTGGAGTTTATCCTACTGCGTTTTCTCCTCCACATGATAGAGGATGGAATAATGCAACTGTGATCAACACTATTGCTAAATACTATGACCTTTCTATTGGAGGTTTCGTTAATGACGTAATGTTTCTGCACTGTTATGGCTGGAAACAACAGAACCAACACGGACAACAAGAGCATTTGAGCCAAAGAGACTGTAGGCCATTTTCTGATAATGGCACACTAAATTATGCAAGCAGATACGACATCAAAGAAAATGCAGGCGCACAAGGCCATTCTAATGATACTCAGATATTTTACAGATTTGCTAATTTGGTAAATAGGGAAGGAATACTGAATAGTAATAATAGTGCAGCGCCAATAAATTCTGTCTTAATACTAGGATATCACAATATAAACAATACTCAAACAACGCAGAGAGATGCTATGGATACATTTTTGTTTGATAAAGAAATGAAATACCTCCATGATAATAGTGTTAAAGTTATCACTATGTCAGACCTTAGATATGATGAAAATAATAGATATTTGTATGTAAGAAATAACAAATAACATAAAGTTAGAGGTTAAACTTCTATTTTTAATGATATTCCTACAGCATAATTGAGGGCATGTCTACATTTGCATTTATGTGTATGATAGCCATGTACTGAAAATTTATGCTTACACCTACGATAGTTGCAGATTGGTTCTATTTGTTGACCAGATACATCAATAACCTTTCTTTGCGATTCTTGTTTTTGTTTTTGTTGTGGTGGTGATGGTGCTGATGGTTGTTCTGATAACAACTCGCAGTGGCAAGTGTAACTACCTGTACATTTGACACATATGGACTAGGTTCTATTGTCACACAAGCTGCATTTCCTATAACCTGATGCAAGTGTATCTTTAGATAAGCATGAGACTCTCATCTATCTAGTACATCCTGTTCAAAAAGAAAAATTTTACTAACTCTGAATATGACGCGATTATTATTCTTATTATTGATGTCTCTTACAATTTGGTATTGAATAAAAATCAATCAGATCAAAACAGAGTCTATTGATCCCTTAGAACCTTCTATTTGGATGCAATAGACTTGTTAAGTAGGTTCATGATATCATGAAATGAAGCATCATTCATAAGAAACGCATTGGTTGTGCTATTGTGACAATGTTTTACCTTCTTGTATGCTGAACCTCCAACTACAACCGGCAGTTTACTATTATACTTTGCATGAATCTGTTGAATGAGTCTTTCAGCTGGTCTGATGTTTTCTACCAGAGTTATAGAGATAAATATGATATCCGGTTGCAAATCGCGTACATAGTCTATAATATAATCAGCAGGTAAAGAGGTTGAAATATTATATACTTTAAATCCCTTCTTTAAGAGAAGGGATTCTATCATGTTGCAGGCCAAACCATGCAGCTCACCATCAGGAGTACAAATGATAGCTTTGTATTGAGGGGAGGATGACGATTCTCCTATGATCTTGGTTTTTGCAGTTATTATCCGTTCATTTATTATCTTAATAAGACCAATCGCAGTATTGGTACTAGCATGCTCAGTTGCAACATCCAATTCGCCTTTCTGCCACAAGTCGCCAATTCTATACATTGCAGGTTTTAACAGTTTGTCATAAAATTCAGTTAATCCAAACAGTCTGGAATATTTTTCATATACGTCCACAAGACCATTGACATTACAATCATTTAGCAGCGCAAACATTTCTTCTTGAATCTTGGAGATGAGTTCCTTTCTTTCCTCTTGATGAGTACTGAATGCTGATATGAAAGCTAGGATTTTTGTATCACTTCTATATTCTTCTGGTATGTCCTCAATTGTTATCTGGGATGCCTTACCTAGATATTTTATGGTATGTTGTCTTGATATGTTCATTTTAGGATCCCACACACTTTGAACTAGGTAGGCGTAGTCTATTCCTTTTACTTTCTTATTTCTAATATATACCATTTTGGATCAAGTATTTTATCTGTACTTGATTTTTACCCCTCACACATATATCAAATTAGTGGTACATTGAATTTCTGGTGCTAACATCTAGACTTATTAAAAATAAAAGATTAATGACTTACTGTTGCGCTATTTTATTAGTCATTACAAATATCCCTATTTCAGTCATCCTTCCAGAGATAAAGCCAATCAAAGTACCATATATGAGATGAAATACAAGGGAACCACCTATAACAACTGCATATAACCCCTTGGAATGACCAGCTATATTGTAGATATATTGGTTGGGTGCGGAATATGCAAAGGAATCAAGTCGTGGTTGTATTGCAAACGTTGCAAGTGCAACAAATAACACTGTCCATAATGCTATACCTACAATCATTCCTTTAACAATGCCTTCCCTTGAGTTGTAAGGTGCTATCTTTGACCAGAACAATGAAATCTGCCCGAATACATTACCTGTAGTAATATAACTTTTGAAATATTGACACTCGTTTTAGGCGCTCACTTAAAGCATCTATTTATCACCGCACTTACACTAAAGTCCAAAGAAGGAAATGAACAACGCCATTATATTACAAGGTTAGGTTAAATAAACAACCAACAAATACTGTGACTATAAATGTATATAAATAAATAGATGCACTACAGACACAAAGCAATTAGCTAGTACAATGCAGTTTGAGGATAGGATAGTAGATGAACAAGGACACTACGTTGTACTTTCTCGCTAATTGCTTTGTGCAATAAATAGTTAGCATTAACAATATTTAGGTCTTGTCTGAAATTTAGATATTCCATTAAATCGGAAAATATGTCCATCAGTATCACATAAACATACTCCAGCCACTTTGCAGCATCACTAACTAAATCTCAATGATAAGATCACAATCTCTTTTGTACTGTTTTCAACAAAAGCATCTTCTCCCAAAAACTGTTGTTAGATAAGGATAGACTACAAGAATTACGGATAAAATGCATATTATTATCCATGTTCTATAGCTTTGCCAAACTAACATATAGAATGCAGGATTTCAGCTTGTAATAGTTGCTATCATTTTAGAATCAAGTGCATCGTAGTCAGAAGATATTAAAATTTTTATGGTAGAAGTATGAGCTTACGTAGGTAATAGAATATTTCTGTATTATTGCTGTTAAGTTTTTTGTGATCTTTTCAATCTTGTGATGTCGGATAATTGTATATGATATGTCTATATTATATTGATTGCAATAATGTAGCTAGCTAAGTATTATAGCATACTTGTAGATGTAGATATGATGACATATATATCTAAAACTTGAAATCCTACGATGTCACTTTGATATCATATAATTTTACGAAAGTAAAAAGCCCTTAAATCTCAGTTCCATTATCAATCTTTACAACAAAGGCACAGCTCATATCAGGCTTAAACATGCCTTTTATTAACAAACATTTATCATAATACATGTAGTATTTGCAATCTTTGCATTGGAACCCTTCTGCACCCTTGTCAATGACATGGCCCTCGTTATACTCAAGTTTTCTTCCAGTTTTCTTTATGAAATCCCATACAATATCTCCTGGTAACATACCATGACCTTTTGGAGAAAAGAAGTTTGAAATGCCATAATCATTATTTATTTCACCTTCTACAATATGACAATCTTTTTCATCAGGTAAATTGAACTTGCATTTTATACATGCATGATTATTATTTTTATTATAATTGCTGGCTTTCATTTCATCTTGTTCTTGTTCTATGTAGCCTGCCTCTTGCTTTGTCATCTTCCTCTTTGAGTTTAAAACTTTGTATAGTGCAGTATCCTTCACTGCTACATCCTCTTCTTCTTGTTGTCCAGTAGACTTGGCAATGACCGATTCTTCTATATTATTAGAACTATTACCATCATCTTCATAATTATTTACCAAATATCGTACACCTTGGAAACTACAACTAACTATACTATATGATATTTAAGAAATGCATCGAGGACACTAACTGTTTTATATAATGAAGGAATTTTGTAATAAATCACATTTGAATTTTTCAATCTTCTACAATAGCAAAAAGACTTAAACAGCAAAAGGACTGCAACAATTAATTTACCAGTCTATAGATGTTCTGTATTATGAGCAAAAAGACAAAGAGAATCAAAGATAAAGACGACTATGAAGAGAGCAGCTTCAAAAATATAGTAAATGATATGGAAGTCACTAAAAACAGAGCCTTAGAATTAGTATCTAAAATAAGCAAGGAACAGGTTCCAGTGGAGAGGAAACATCAGACGAGATATTATATGGCGATAATACTAAGCCATAGAAAATATTACTAACTCTGTCCTATGGTGATTATAAACTGACTACCAAAACAGCTACAATTACTATTGCAAACACAGCCCTGACGTGTGAAGGAAACTTGACTCCCTCCATTCATTGGGTTCCAATCTTATTGTTTATCATCAGAGGGAGGCTAAAGTAAAATGTTGCTCCTCTTTCTTGTTCATTATTAATATTATTATGAGCCCACATTTTGCCACCATGAGCTTCCACGATACTTTTTGAGATAAACAAGCCCAATCCAGTACCACCTATATCGGACTTTGTAGCAAATTTTGTAAATAGTCTCGGCAATATTTCGAAGTCTATACCGGTACCTGTGTCTCAAAAGTACGTCTCATATAAGCTCTTAGTGCGCAGTAAGAACAAGATACACTGTTAGCTGCTATTGGGTCGTTGTAATACAAACTAAAGTCGAATAGATAGAAGAACTAAATCAATCATTTAGAACGGAAATCAAAGTTTGGTTGCACAAGTTTAGATTTGATTTGGTCATTCTCTATTAGCTCATCTACAAGGATCTGATTTTCCTTTTGCTTTGTTCTCAACTTCGCCTTGAACTTCATGCTTCTTGGTCCATTTCTTAATCTATATCCACAGCATGGACAGAACAATGCATCCCATTTTATAAATATCTCACATACTTGACAGCGTTTATTTCCAGTAGCATAACGACAAGAAGCTTTATGACGCATACATATTCCCTTACATGTCATTTACTACTATACATTATATTGAATGTTATATCAACCTGTGTAATTATTCCGTCTATTGTGCAGCACAACAAAATTATTATTATAATAGGTCATGCTTCATATCTGCTAACTTACTGAGCCATCTGGTTATTAGCAGAATCTATATCAGGTTAGCAACAAGAATTAGTCTGCTATCGCATGCTCTTTATCATTGGGAATAAGTTAAATGAAAGAAAGAATCATGAGCAATAACTGTTAGCTGATTTAAAATGCAATATTGCTAAGAAATCAGGCATAGAATATAAGATAATGGACGCATCTAGAGGAGCTTTTTTTACTCCACTATTATATTTTAACAAGTGATTCCATAGCGTGAAATAGAGTCTTTAATTCAGAAATCGGACCATGAATGTCTATCTTTGTTGTGCCTTGGAGACATATTTTTGCTTCTCTAAATATAATTCCCTTCTCAGAATACTCTAGACCACTAAGGCTATCTAGGCGTTCGCTAATTATATCATCTGATTTAAGAAAATGTCCTCTGTGAGCATATAAAATGAACCTTTTATCTGTAATTATAACTCTATATTTTTTATTTGCATAATGAATAAGTGTCTTACTCTGGAACTTTATATTCTCCAAAGGAAGTAAAAAATCC
>JBKPMB010000002.1:0-1768 GCA_046731995.1 Thermoproteota archaeon
CGTTGTTGATCTTGCTATCTCACCTGACAGAAGCGTTTCAAGATCTTCGATCTTAAATTGCATTTATTGCTCTCCTTGTGATGTATGGGCGATTCCAACTTGCCTTTCGTCTGTTGTCAGAGCTCGTATCTGCTGAAGCTGCAGCAGTACCACTACTACTGCCAGTCGTAGAGCCTTTCTTAATGTATTCTGCCTGCAATAGCATAGCAGCCACTGCAGCAGGCGAATTCTTCTGTAAACGGTTTTTAGCATTTTGGTGCATCTTATCCAGTAACTTAAACCTATCTAGATAATCCGTAGAAAGGTCTCCATTGATAAAGTTCTTCTCTTCTACTATGGTTTTATGTAGCGGTATTGTTGTGTTAACTCCTTCGATGCTAAATTCAGCAAGTGCATTCCTTGTGCGTATGCGTGCTTCTTCAAAGTCCCTGCCCCACGCAATAAGTTTTGCAACTAGAGAATCATAGAACCCAGATACGAGGCAGCCAGGATAAAGATAGGTGTCTACTCGGATACCTGGCCCATAAGGTAAATTGCAGTTGGGGACTGGTCCAACTGAAGGAGCAAAGTCATAGAATGGATCTTCAGCATTAATTCTACATTCAATAGCACAGCCATGTAGTTTCAGGTCTCGCTGATGAAATGGAATTTCTTCTCCTTGAGCGATAGCGATTTGCAGTTTTACGAGATCAATCCCTCCTGTAACCAATTCTGTCACAGGATGTTCCACTTGTAGTCGTGAGTTAATTTCGATAAAGTAAAAATTTCCACTATCATCACGCAGAAATTCAGCTGTTCCTGCATTAAGATAGTCCACTGCTTCAACAGCCCTCACTGCTATCTGACCTATATTATCTCTGATCTTTTCATCGACTACAGGTGAAGGCGACATCTCAATAAGCTTTTGATGTCTTCTCTGAATTGAGCATTCGCGTTCAAACAAGTGACGTGAATTCCCATGAGAATCCCTGACTAGCTGGAACTCTATATGCCTAATCTTCTGAAGATATTTTTCAACAAAGAGAGCAGCTTTTCCAAATGCAGCTTTTGACTCAGCGGATGCCATCTCAAATTCTTGTCTTAGCTGTTTTTCATCGTTTGCAAACCTAATACCGCGCCCTCCTCCGCCAAAAGCTGATTTTAGGAGGACGGGATATCCGGCGGAATGAGCTATATCAGCTGCCTTTTCGATATTGTCAATTACCCCATCGCTGCCAGGAACGGTGGGCACCTTGGCCTTTTTCATTATAGCTTTACATTTCATTTTGTCTCCCGTCATCTCCATTGCTTTGCTCTTTGGGCCTATGAAGATGATATTATTTTTTTCACATAACTCTGCAAAATTTTCATTTTCCGAAAGAAATCCATATCCTGGATGGATCGCGTCTGCTCCCACTTGATTTGACAAGTCAATTATCTTGGTCATGTTAAGGTAGCTTTCTGATGCAGCAGCTTGACCAATATGATAAGCCTCATCAGCTCTTTTCACATGAACTGACCTCGTGTCTTCGTCCGAATATACAGCAATTGATTTTATATCCAACTCTTTGCAGGCACGTATTACTCTAAGTGCTATTTCGCCTCTGTTTGCAATCAGGATACTTTTGATTTTGTTTGTCATTAAACGATATTACCACCGACGCTTGTTAACATTAGCATTGTTATAAAAATAATCTTTCGTAAATATATTGTACTTGCTATCTTTATTTACACCACCACTACAAATTCATGTTGCCATGTTTCTTTGATGGCCTGCTGTCTTTCTTTG
>JBKPMB010000003.1:0-5585 GCA_046731995.1 Thermoproteota archaeon
GAATAGTCATACTTGGAGCAGGATACGCGGGAATATTTTTAGCTACCAATATTGCTCGATATGTGAATGAGAAATCAGTCGAAGTAATCCTCATTGATAGAAACCCTTATCATCAATTGCTTCAAGAGATTCATTTAGTAGCTGCAGGTTTCAGAACAGCAGACGAAGTAAAAATTCCAATTCTAACATTAATAGATCGAACGAACATAAAATTTATTCGATCTGCCGTAAAACAAATAATGCCAGATAAAAATCTGGTTGTTTTAGAACCGACTGAAATTACCTATGATCTTCTTATTGTATGTTTGGGTGCTTCCACAAAGTATTTTAATATTAAAGGAGCGAGGGAAAATACTTTACCGTTACGCTCTATTTCCGATGCGTCATTGATCTGTGAGAAGGTCAGAGTGCTTATAAAATCAAATGAGAAGCATAATATTGTGATTGTAGGAGGAGGAGCCACAGGTGTAAGCCTTGGCGGAGCACTATCGGATTTTGTAAATGAAAGCAAAAGATCAGATAGACTTTCTATAACAATTATAGAAGCACTACCAACTATTCTTTCAGGATGGGATGAACGTTTAGCTAAGAAAGTAAACGAAATACTACACAAAAAAGAAATAAGAATAATGACAAGCTCTGCAGTAACTAGAGTTGAAAATGACAGTGATGGCAGTAGTAGTATTTATCTTAGTGATAGCGGATCAAAAATTCATTCATCTCTTACTATTTGGACTGCAGGAGTTAAAGGTTATGACATACCAATAAATCCAGAAGTTAAAAAAACCAAAGATGGCAAAATAATTCTAAATGAATTCTGTCAGATAGATCGCTATCCAAATATATTTTCAATCGGGGATATAGCTGCAGTTAAAGATGAGAATGGGAAATTATACCCACCTTTAGCTCAGATTGCAGTTAGAGAAGCAAAATATCTTTCAGAACTTATACCCAAATACATTACTAGTGATCGTGTTGATCTAAACTCTTTACCACTGGATGAAAAATTTGAATATAATATCAAGGTACAATTAATCTCCTTGGGAGATGATGATTATGTCGGATTGTTTAACACTTATGTGATCAGTGGCAGCCTTGCAAAGTTGGTGGAAGAATTTTCAATGAGTGCATATATCAAGACACTCGAGAGTGGTGGAAGAGATATTATGAATACAAGTTTATATGGAGATGACGTATTTTCTCAACTAGTATCCGGAATAACCTTTGCGCGTTTTACTTTCATGAAATGGTTAGAAAAAAAGACATAATAGGCTGACAAAATTGAGAAGATCTCTGCCTGCTACTCCAAAAAGCCAACTTATGATACAGGCCAGAATAAGGACCTTATAGAAGATAAGAATTGCCTCCACATGTTTTGATCGCTGTCAATATTATACGACCCTTATAACCTAAGCCGCCTTTGCGAATTTACATATATAGAAATATAAAAAGAAAAATTCAGAATAGGAGTGAACTCTTGTCAATATTCGTATATATACACGAGGATAGATCTTTCATCCTTCTAATTGATCACATTTATCCAGCCACTCTTTCATCACAGAATAAGCTTCCTCTTTGGGCAGCTTTTTTACATTGAGCAAATATGGTGAAAGTATTCTCCATATGATGTATTTTCTGTGATCTGAAAGCGGCAGCTCTAGTATTCCTTTTTCTATCCATTTAATTGTGTTTGTACTCATGATTTTTAGAAACAGTCATATGAAATTTGGCATGTTTTTCCTCTTGCTTTTTCAGTTGTTGCATATCATCAAATCTCTTTTGGGTAAGCCATATTGTAAAATGACTAAGGAGAGGCTGAATAGATGGACTAATTCCATCCCATTTTTGTATTATTTTAACCTCTGCATCTTGTCCTTTCATGACACGTTTTGAATTTAGGCTCCCCGGGATTCTTACCAAACATGATACATTTCAAACCATTTCAGATATTCAAATAAGGCCTTTTCAATCTCCTTGACCTTCTGTTCAAAGTCAGAATTTATTTGGGCAATATACTCATCTTCTGTCTTCCTCTCTGACTTTGGTAAGGGCAAGAAGTATAGATTTGGCCCAAGTGTTCCAAGATACTTATGTACTTTGTACGGAATGTCTACTGCCGCGCCTACCCATACAAACATCATCTTTTCATTATATCCTCTATGTCCATGTGCACCACTATCGCTTTCATATCCATGGCCATCTAAAACCCTCGTCATTATTCCAAGAATTTGAATTAAATCCTCGTCTCTTGCAGCAAAAGTCGGGGCCAGCTCAGGAGTTAGGAAGAGTTTATTTCGTATTTTTGGCAGCATGTCAATTTCTTTCAATTGCTCCTTTGTTACAGCAGTGCTATGAGAGACAAAAGATTTTGCGCTAAAGTTGTCTGTGTAATAGGTTTGCAGCTACTTTCTAAATAGCTCTATTCCAACAGTTTTTAAAGAACTTGGCGAGCCCAGCAATATTCCTGCCAATGGGAGAGTACAATCTTTTATGTTTAAGATTGATTTGGCTGACAGCATAAATTCTAGCCCCGACCAAAGATTTGGAAGGTTTAATCGTACTGTTTCTTGCAAGTTCTCATACTTTTCCACGAGCTTTTCTTGCCATTCTTCTACAGATATTTGACCTATTGAGATCCTATCCTTTTCTATTTCTTCTTTAATCTTTTGTATATCTGTAGTAGATGCAGAGTCATATTTTGCTGTCTCTAATTCATTTATCTATTGTAGTATTTTGTCAGTAAGGACTGATTCTAGATATTCTATTGTCTCTGCATTTATACCCTTGTCGATAAGTTTCTTATTAAGCCTTTGCAGAGTACCCTCCAGATTATCCGCCTTAAACTTGGAAAATATCGTCTGTCCATCGAGTAGTTTGATGATGACCTTCTTATTTATTATAGAAACTTTTTCAAGGCCAAGACTCTTCAGATTATGATCATCGTCAACGATAATTTAAGTTTAATTTTTTATTATTATCAATAGTCAATGCTTTGGGCGCCTCCTAAGGTTTCCATATTGTCATCGTTTACTTCCGTCTCTAGCCTAAGTGAAAAATTTCTCAAACATTGCTTGTTTATGGCAGCCAATAATTTGTTGAGAAGTTCTGTACAATCATTTTCTAAAATTAAAATTATCTGCTCCGCTTTAGTTAACTCGTGAATAGCTGTAGCTCTAGAGAAAACCTTATTTTCGAGGTCAGATAATACCTCATAGGTAGTCATTTTGGGTTTCCTCCTGAAATGATAATCCTGTGGCGTTAGCTCTTGGTCCCTCAACCCGATCTAACGCCCAAAGATTTTTCTTGCAACTGACACCTCTTAATCTGGGATCAGTTGTTTGATTGCAATTACTATTATTTTTTATCTTAATCATGGTACACGTGTTCAAATTGCTAGCCTCCTAATCAAAATTCCATTTGGACGTTCTTCTATTACCACATGTGTGGGTTTTTCTAATCCATACCTACGAGCTATTTCAATAGGTATTACAAGTGTGGCACTCAACTTTCCGCTTAGGAAAGTTTTCGTTATTTCTTTAAGTTCGTATATACTGTTATTCTTTCCTTAAGGTATTAATAAAGCATGACAACGTATGTCGTTTAGATGACATACGTGGAGAAACAAAAGATTAGGGCTATGCTAAAGTTCAAACAACGACAGTCTGAAAATAACGCTAAACAAATTCTTAATGCTTTAGATGATTTATCTAGGCCAGTTTCAAGCGCCGAGATTAAACAGCATATTCATCAAAAAGATTTAGAGAAAGCAAAGGAGGATGCTGAGGATGCTGAGGATGCTGACGTAACATCTTATAAAATCAGTGCGTATATAGCTAAACACAGCAAAACAATGGATCTGTCAGGATATTTGAAATGTTCCAATATCATCAAATCTTTTCTGACGTAGTTATTGTCCTCTTTCTGTATGATCTGTATAGCCTTACATGCCTCATCAGGTCTTAGCCCAGTTAATGTGTTAAAGAGTAAGATGTTTCCATATGAAGGACATAACTTCGAGCAGCATTTCTTTGACCATTCTATCATAGAACTATAGTTTTGCTCGTTGTTTATCATAACATCATTGAATGTCCCGGTGTCTTCAGCAGACCATTTCAATTGATAACGATTGATGATATCCTTCCATCTATCGTAACAACCAGTGTATTTGGACAATGCAGCTAAGGCCTTCATCACGTGAATTCTTTTTTCGTTAGACAGTAGAAGAATAGAACTGGCATCAGATTCATTTAATACATACGAAAAATCTTTTGCATATATTAGCCGACACTTGGCTGTATGTCTATTAAAGTTTCTTGAAAGATAGTCTTTGTAGTTTTTCCAAAATGAATTGTCTAAGCAGAAAACGAGGGAGGCTTGGCCGGGATTTGGAGCTGGGAGAGTATTAACATTAGCCGCAGTTTTAAAATCATCAGCTTTTAGTATCGTTGCCTTGGTAAGGCAAAGGTCCCGGGTCCAAATCCCAGCCAAGGCTTACTTCTTTTGTAAAAAGGAGGAAGAATTGGGCTTTTTGAGCTCATATTGTTTCTAAAACCTTACCAAAAAGAGTAAGAATCTTAAAAATATCTATGGACCATTAGATGAAGAGAATGCTAAAGATGCTGCCCCCGATGTAAACAAAAGAGCCACCTAAGTTTCTACAATATGAAGTATCTGATGATCTACACGAGCGTCTTTCCATATCTGCCTTTTAGATAAATATAATTATACACTATGAGTTGACTTTTCCTCAGTCACTTACGATCTAGTTACTTGTCAATTTATATACTTGCATTTTTATAGTTAGTATAATTATGAAAGCACAAAATGTTGCTCTTGTGGCAGGTAGCTCAAGTGGCATAGGATTTGAAACAGCTCTATTATTAGCCAGAAATGGATTTAATACTTATGCCTCTATGCGTAATCTTGAGAAGTCCAAAAATATAACAGAAATAGCCAGTAAAGAAAAACTTCCCCTGCAAGTTGTTCAACTCGACGTTGTTGACGATAAATCTGTCAAAGAAGCAATTGACAAGATAATATCAGAGAACCACAGGATTGATATATTGGTGAACAATGCGGGGTACGGGCTTTTAGGAGCCCTTGAGGATCTATCAATAGAAGAGATAAAAGCACAGTTTGAAACGAACTTTTTTGGAGTGGTACGAGTCACACAGCAAGTTCTTCCTACTATGAGAAAACACAAGAGTGGTACAATAGTAAATGTAAGTTCAGTTGGAGGGCGTATAGGTATTCCTAGTTTGTCTGCATATCATAGTACAAAATTTGCACTAGAAGGTTTGAGCGAATCAATTTCATACGAACTAGAACCATTTGGAATTAGGGTAGTGTTAATTGAACCCGGTTTTATTAGAACTAACATTATGAATTCAAGCATAATTGCCAAAAGAGCTCAAGACCCAAGTTCGCCATATTTTTCACTTATTCGACAGCTAGAGAGGAGCTTTAAATCAGCTATGGAAAATATGTCAGCATCTTCCCCGCCAGAAGAAGTTGCAAAGGTTGTACTACAAGCAGTAACATCTGAAAGTCCAAAACTGAGATACGCTGTAGGTAATGACGCTTCT
>JBKPMB010000004.1:0-6535 GCA_046731995.1 Thermoproteota archaeon
AACAAGACTGCCTATTTTATTCTCGTATAGTATCTTACAAACTCCTTGTATAGCCTGGTTTTCCTTCTTTCATCACATTCTAGACCTTTTGCATCTAGGACCTGTTCAGTCAAATCAATAATCTCATCTTTATGTTGGCTTCCTTCTTGTGTTAAGAGATTGTTGCTCCTAAAACGCATAAATGCAAAGTCACTCAATGTATTATCATTTCTGCTATACTATCATTCCTAATAAACTAGCTGAACAACTTTGAGCAACTATGGCAATCGTTAAGCAAGGGATTAATTATATTTCCAGTATGTTACTGTGTGAAGGAACAAAGTATAATGAATATCATGAACACAACAAAAATAACAAAGACAACTACCTTAGCAATACTTGCAATCGCAGCTATTGGAATAATTATATCATCAATCGCTATCGCAAATCCTGCATTGGCTAAAAGCAATAATGGAAACTCCGTTTCGAAGTCAGATATACGCGATATAGGAAAATTCCTATAATGTATAGCGCGTCATAGAGGCAATGACATATCTAAAAAACAGGCTCAACGATGTGTAGATGACTTCTTAGGATAAAAATAACTGAGATAGAACTACCATAAAAAAGACAAATAGCCAGAACTGGAATTAATTAATTATGCCAGGATATACCATACTACAATCTTCCCCATTACTTATTTTTGGACTTTATGCAATCTATTCTGTATCGGTGGAATTATGCATATCAGCTTCGCTAAAGAAGTTGCATTAACTGTGTTACTCATGGCTCATATAGTACGAAATAAGAGAGACAAGGAGGAGTTATTCATACCGCATGACAGATGAGAACGATGATGATTATGACAGAAAGCAGGAATATCGTATATCTTCCTCCTCCTCACATCGATACAGAATACTCAGTCTTATAGAAACTTTTATTGAACTAATATTTCGTATAAGAAAAACACTCTTGGGAGTGAGTATTTCTGCTGTTGTCATGGCTCCTATCGCAATAGGACTTTCAGTATACTTATTATGACATCCTTCATTCCTTGCGGTTCTCGACATAGAGAATGACTTTGGAATTGTTCTTGGTGTGCTGTTAGGAGCTATTATTATTATCTCTTCAGTATGGCTTGTAGTGGGTATAAGGCAGTATAGACTAATTGGTTCTTGGAACAAAAGATATGGAAATTATATCAGAGAAAAGCAAGAAAGAGATAGAATAATTGGATCACAATATAGTGAAGATACAACTAATAATACCAATACTGATACTAATAATCCATAATGTAACGCCATTATCCTGATGCTGTTTACAAAAGATTTTATTGATTGTATATGATTTTCCGTTGGAATTAGCTAGGATTTAGAAGTGGCAGACGGTGCTAGCGAGGAGGAAGAGCTACCACTACTAATGCCTGTGGTAGTGCTAGAAGAAGCAGTAGCAGGAGTAATTCCCCTCGCAGTATCAAGACAGTTTGTAACCACTTTGTGAGTGATGCCTTCTGCTGATTTGTTTGCTGTATTTATACAACTTATTAATGAGCTTAACTCCTTTTTAGTTAGTATGTTAGAATTAGCAGTAGTAGTTGCAGAAGAAGAACTGCCGCCGCCACCAAGAAAGTTAGAACTACCACTACTACTGCCTGTACTGCTTTTAACACTAGTTTTCTTCGTATTAACTGCAAATGCCGTATAAGAATGGTTAAAGCCAGTTATTGTTATAAGTACCAACGCTATCATCGACGCTGCTACTAAAATAGTATAGGAATTATTCGTTTTGTATGACATAAAATGACCATTAACAGTTCATTTAATTAGCATTCCTTAACTTTGTTAACGAAGTGACAATTGCTGCTACAGGAATAAAACCGATGGATAATATGTTTAGACACACGTAAATTGCACCTATTTAATAATGCTACAATATGAGAAAAATTAGTTAGTATTTTTCTGCTACTGCTAGCTGTCATGTATTATTATCATCTATATTTATAGAGTGTTTGCATATGCCGCTTTTACATAGCTTAATAAATACATTGCAACCTCTGTAGGCTTTAAAGTCATGACAATAACAATATCTGATCATAGGATAAAGATGATTCTTGATTTACTCGGTTATTCTTCACTCTATCCCCCACAAGAACTGGCTATTTCTAAAGGCCTTTTGGAGCGGAGGAACTTGCTAATTACTACACCCACAGCAAGTGGTAAGACGCTGATCGCAGCAATGGCTGCAATAAAAGCGATTGAAGAGGGACTAAAAGTCGTTTACCTCACTCCATTACGTGCAATAGCTACAGAAAAATACCAGTACTTTGGAGTTCTTGAGGGTGTTAATATCAATGGTAGGCAAATCCGAATTAGGATATCTACTAGCGATTATGATTCATTAGGAATTGAACTTGCAGATGCAGACATTATAGTTCTGACGAATGAAAAAATGGATTCTATTATCCGCCATGGTACCGAATGGATTTATAAGGTCGGGCTTTTCGTAGCTGACGAAGTACATTTGCTTGGGGACCGAGATCGTGGCCCTACTCTTGAAATGATGCTAACTAAGATACGTAAAATGTATACACAATCCCAGATTTTGGCCTTAAGCGCAACGGTTGCAAACTGCGAGGATGTTGCAAAATGGCTAGGATGCGAGCTAATCAAAAGTGATTGGAGGCCGACTAAGTTAATGGAAGGAGTATACGAAAATGGTATAATTCGCATGAATGATGGCAGTAAAATCAGAATTAAAAGCTCATCATCTCCTGCGATAGATATTGCAATAGATTGTATTCAAAGTGGTGGACAAGCATTAATTTTTGCTGAGACACGCAAAAGAGCATCTTCACTTGCACTGAAGGCGTCAGAAGCTGTTAATAAAAGACTTGATAAAGCTACTAAAACTATGGCTGCAAAAACATCAACAGAGATACTTAAGAATAGTGATGACACAGACCTTACAAAAAATCTATATCATGTAGTATCAAGAGGAGTGGCTTTCCATCACGCTGGATTAGGACAATCTAGCAGAGAAATTGTGGAACAATCATTTAAAGCAGGCATAATCAAACTATTGATTGCTACTCCTACCCTTGCTGCCGGTGTTAATCTACCTGCTAGAAGAGTCATTTTATCTAGCATAGTGAGATATGATTCTGATTATGGCGGAAATATGCCAATAAGTGTTTTGGAGTACAAGCAACTCTGCGGCAGAGCTGGAAGACCAAAATACGATACCTCTGGTGAAGCCGTTATCGTGGCTGGATGCGGAGCCAGCGCAGAGGATATCTATGATCATTACATATTAGGTAATCCCGAACCTTTACGCTCCCAGATGGCTAATGACAAATCAATTAGAGTTCATCTGCTCAGCACTATCTCAAGTGTTCCTGGATTGAAGAAATCTGAAATTTATGAATTATTTGAAAGCACATTGTTTGCTCAGCAGTATAGAAAAGCAACTGTCACTTTTAAGATTGATAATGCATTAAGCTATTTAGAATCAGAAGAGCTTATCAAATCAAAAAGCGATAGATATATTGCAACAGATTTTGGAAGACGTACATCACTGCTTTATATTGATCCATTAACTGCAATAGAATTTAGAAAGGCTATTCAATCAATTGATCGCGTTCCAAATAGTAACAAAGATGTTGTTAATAAGCACACATTAGGGCTTCTATGCCTTATTACTAATAGTGCAGACTTTTATCCAAAATTATCATTGCGAAAAAAAGACATAGATGAGTTAAATGCTATATTCACACAATATGCCGATGAACTATTCTATATCGTAAATGAATATGATTGCTCAAGAAGCCTATTAGCTCTTCATGAATGGATTAATGAAACTAGCGACAGAGTATTGAATGAGAAACTTGGGGTAGAACCCGGGGATATGTATAGAATAACGGAGAGTAGCGAATGGCTGGCTTATTCATTGTATGAAGTTGCCAAATTGCTCCGGCGTGAAGATTTGCTAGGATCAATATACAGCCTCAGACTTCGTATCAAATACGGCATAAACGATAAACTCTTACCTCTTGTCAGACTTGAAGGAATAGGTAGAATGAGAGCACGAAGCTTGTATGATGCCGGTGTAACAGATGTAGGAAAAATTGCAAGAATGCCAGAATCAAAACTATCTCGAATACCAAAAATTGGGCCAGCAGTAGCAAGGAAGCTTAAGGAGAATTTAGACAAGATTATCAAAAAGTCCAACTACAGACTATAGTCTAAACATATTACAACAGATCACAAAAAGTGATGCGGGCTTTTCTATAAACGTTTGAACATCACATAATTATATACCTATGACATACAATGTAAAATCAATCATAAATGCTGGACCTGTACTACTGGAAAGAAATCCTAATTTACGGAATAATTGCCTCAGCAATGTCTTTTTTTATCACATTATTTGGAACTGCTAAAATGATTAACTGGTTAACTGCAAAAGGTGAAGTAGTACAGGATTATCATAAACCTGACAAGCCCCGTATTCCAAGGCCTGCCGGACCGGCGCTTGTTGCAGGTATCGTGGCAGCTGAAATTATTCTGTTCTTGCTGACTTGGAAAATACGGGTTATCGCTATTCTACTTACAGCTGTAATATCTTTCTTTATAGGGTTTGTAGATGACAAAAAAGTTCTTCCAGGATGGTTTAAACCTGTTGCTCTGATAATAGCAGCAATTCCACTGATAGTTCTGGGGGCTCATCAAAGCCATCTCAACCTTGAATTTGGAAAGGTGGCTATTCCATTACTCTACATACCACTAATATTGGTCATTATTCCAATTGCTGGCAACACTATTAACTCTATTGATGTCTTAAATGGAGTTGCTAGTGGATTTGTAATTATTGCCATGTTTCCACTTTTAGTCAGCATAGCTATTTTTGGCAGTAACGAAGTATTCGTTGCGGCACTTCCTTTGCTTTTTGGAACAATTGCATTATACAAATATCATAAATTTCCAAGCAAGATATTTCCAGGCGATTCTGGAACATTGTTAATGGGTGCAATGTACGGAGCAATCGCCATTGCAGGTAATTCTGAAATTATCGCAGTAATTGCCATTTTACCAGCTGTTATGAATTCTTTTCTATTCCTCGCAAGCGTAAAGAAAATTGTTGAACATAGAAAAGTAAAGTCAAGGCCCATAGTTCTGAACGATGATTTTAAGCTGACCGCATCGAAGGAAAAGAATGCACCTTCTACATTAGTAAGGCTACTCTTGGTTGATGGTCCACTTTCCGAGAAGGATGTTGGTTGTCGAATATTTAGACTGGCAATATTTAGTTCGTTTTTAGCATTCATTTCAATTATAATCCAATATTATTTTCTCATCTGAACAGCTCAATATAGTCCTGAACTGCTTATGGATTTATTATAATGGAAGAGCATGTATACATACACTATATTGCAGTTGTATAAGCATTTTTGGTTGATATATTGAATTGCTAATAGTACTTGTACATAAAAAACTTTAACTTCATACTTATTATGATAATATATATCTCTCCCCACGAACGCATATTTAGGTACATTTTATATACAATATGTTGAAGAGTGCAATAATACTGCAAATGGATAGCAATATATCAATTAAAACAAGAAGTGGTCTGTGTATACAAAATTAATTGATTTGTACTAAATGAATAGCCTGACCATGTTATGTTATAGTTTCTCCAGTTACACTATCTATAAAGTAAACATGATTATTTTCTTTAACCATCCATGCAAAGTGATTTCCTGTTGTTATCGTAGGTCTGGTCTTGCCAAGGTATCTCCCGATTGAATTAGAGCTACTGTCAGACTCAAATATAGTTCCATCATCCTTGATGTATACATATCTAGTATAGAAATCATTTACATTGTACAATGTGAGATTTTGTTTTTTAGCTACAATGGCAACTGCTGTCTCAGATGATATTGGAGTAGAAGATAAAGAAGGTACCTTCAAAGAATTTTGTAATCCTATGTATACTAAAAATGTTACCGCTACCCCAATTGCAACTGAGATAGCCATTTTCTTATCTATCATTACTTATCTAATACTAACTTATATAGTCAGGACTATATTAAAAGTTGTAATTTATGCAGAACAACCGCCCAAAGCCTGAAATGGCGATATCGCCATCAGCAGCAGCTACAACAACACCATCGCCTGCCGTAACAAAAACTACTACTCCCATTAAGACAATGATAGAGAATGCTACGGAAGGCCTATCCTCTAGATGCTTTAACTTGCTTTATAATAGAGTATTACCTGGATCTAGAGGTAAAGAAAACGTCTTGACGATTTGCGATTACATGTCTTCATTGAGGTCGGAGATCAATCCGTCTGACAACTACAGGAGGGATAACATAATCATGCTTTGCGATCTATCAACATTCTTCAGTAATGCTAAATCATTCAAGGAAATAACAAGAAAAGATTTGCTTTCATTTCTTGACAGTTACCGCAAAGCCGAGAATGTTGACCCGTTGCATAAATGGATTGGGACATATAATCTGTTTAGGATGCAACTTATGCGCTTCTTCAAGTGG
>JBKPMB010000005.1:0-5329 GCA_046731995.1 Thermoproteota archaeon
TTCTACAACCTCTCCTTCGACTACCTCTTGTAACTTAGGGTAGAATGTCAATGCTTCAAAAGTAACTCTATGATAAGTTGCTCCATCGCCCGCGACAAGCTTACCTACTGAACTTGCATTCGCATCTATTATCATTATAACATACCCTAGATCAGGGCTGATCATGCTCTCGTATTTTTCTTTTAGGATCCCAATAGCTGTATCCTTCAACGAATTCGTCAATCTGTTTGGAGGGATTCTGACGACATCGCTCATGCGAACTTTAGCAAACATAAGAGATATAACACATTTTGGATCCAGATATCAATTTATGAACTTTTTGATTGATTACTGAGGTGTGTTGGCAGAAGTGCTTATTTCAAATTTAATTGAAGAGTCTGTTACATCAAATACAGCATCTTTCTTAACAGTATTTTTGATAGTAGACTTCAGATATCCTTCGAAGAATTTAGAACCCTTCCGTCCTAGCCTATGCCTTATTACAATAGTTCTGCTATTTGAATGGGATAGCTCGTCAAATGTGCCCAAGTGACCATACAAGCAAATTATTTTTTCAATATATTCTAACACTGACTGTTCGCTTAGATCCTTTTTCCAGAACATGATCGTATCTATCGATACCGTCCCACCAAGTTTCGTACCCAACTTGTATAAATATTCCTCATCTTTTGATTCAAGCAAAGGTATTATTAACTCGCGGTTGAGGATGACCATATCTATTTTAGATAAATACCTGGTAAATTCTGCGTATCTCTTAAGGATGATTCCTACCAACGCGTTGACTGAGACGCCCATCCTCTCGGCCTCTTCATCTAACACTTTTGACATCTCGACATCAAATCGGAATGACCTGGTGACGGTTGCAGAACGTGCGTCAGTGGTTAGATTCTGTGTCATATGACTACACTGCAACTCTTATGGAGACACGCTAATATAAAGCAATTATAAGCGCTGCATTAGACATTTATGTATTTAATAGTACAATATTAGGTACTATTCATCTCATTGTAAACATGCTATCTATATTTTATTCTCCATATGTAAATGCACCTTGAAATCTATTCAACAAGAACCTTCCTCTCGACTAAATATTGGGAACGGGATATGTTCGCTTTGCGATAGTAAAGCTTTAGTTTTTGATGCAGAGACAAGTGAGACGGTATGCAGTTCCTGTGGAATGGTTGTACATGATAATACAGAATCAATGGGACAAGAATGGAGAGTTTACTCAGGAGATATAGAGAGTAAAAGCAGGACTGGAATGCCAACATCTTTGGCGTTCCATGATATGGGTCTGTCCACATTCATATCCTATTCAAATGTTGACGCTAACGGTGCCACGATTAGCCCTGAACAGATGAGTAAAGTTCAGAGAATGAGACGGTGGAACAAAATCTCAAGCAATAACAGAAGTTACCATCGAAACCTAAAAAATGCCTTCGCAATTTTGAGCACTATAAAAGACAAACTTTCCTTGAATGATGCGCTAATAGAAAAATCCGCCTACAACTACCGCAAGGCACTTGACAGAAGGATTATCAAGGGCAGATCGATCCGCGCATTAGTTGTCGCATCGGTTTATGCAGCGTGCAGAGAATTGAATGTTCCAAGAACTCTTGACGAAATTGCTCAGACTGCGAATGCGGATTCAATATTTGCTGGCAAATGTTATAGGTTGCTTGTAAGATTCTTAAAGCTTCACTTGCCGGTATTGGATTCCAATGTATACCTTGCGAAAATAGCAAACAAAGCCAAGGTAAGTGAGAGGACCTACAGAAGAGCACTTGAAATGTTAACATCTATCAAAGAAAATCCTATATCCCATGGTAAGGACCCTAACGCTCTTGCTGTCGCGGTGCTATACGCAGCATGCCTAAAGGAAAATGAAAAAGTTAGCCAGGCTCAAATAGCTGTGGCAGGAGATACTAGCATAGTGACGTTGAGAAAAAGATATCAAGATGTTAAAAGCATCTTTCCCTGATCCAATTTTTGTAGATGTATACCATGCGTATATGTGGCCTTAGTTGAGCCAGCATATAGGATGAACATTAATGTGAAGTCGGAAGAGTGAATTCAGGGGGCCGGTAGACCGTGGATCATTTAAATACTATGTAGATAAAATTTATCAAGATGGTTACCGTTGATCAAGTCCTTTCTTCCTTAAGAAATGTAGTCGATCCTGAACTTCACAGGGATATAGTCTCAATGGGGATGGTAAAGGATTTGAATATTAGCAATGGCAAAGTTAGTTTTAATCTAGAGCTTACTACTCCCGCCTGTCCATTCAACAGCGATATCGAACAGGATGTAAGAAATGCTATTGCAAATCTAGGCGTTAAAGAACTTGACTTAAAGGTTACGGCAAGAGTGATGGAGGGTAGGACTATTTCGGTAGACGAGTTATTACCTGGAGTAAAAAATATTTTGGCAGTGGCTAGCGGAAAAGGGGGTGTGGGCAAAACTACTATGTCGGTAAACCTAGCAATTGCATTAGCGAAGACAGGAGCAAAGGTAGGACTTCTTGATGCGGACATATACGGGCCTAGTGTTCCTTTGATGCTTGGCCTAAGAACATCACCCGAAGTTGTTGATAATAAAATTCAACCTCCAGTTTCCCAGGGCGTCAAAGTAATTTCAATGGGGTTTTTCTATGAACAATCTCAGCAGGCAGGAATTTACAGAGGTCCAATTGTTTCAGGAATAGTAAAACAATTTCTTACAGATGTCAATTGGGGTGATCTCGATTATTTGATAATAGATTTACCACCTGGTACTGGAGACGCACCACTGACAATAGCACAAACGATTCCGATAACAGGCATATTGGTTGTAACAACTCCACAAGACATTGCAATGAATGTCGCTGTTAAGGCAGTAGGGATGTTCAATAAATTGAATGTTCCTATTGTAGGAGTTGTAGAAAATATGAGCTATTTAGAATGTCCACATTGTAAGGAGCACATACAAATCTTCGGTAAAGGGGGAGCACAAAAAGTCAGCGAACAATTCAATGTACCGTTCATCGGTGAAATCCCTCTTCATCCGCAAATAATGGAAGGAAGTGACGCAGGAATACCAGTTACTGTCTCTGAACCTGATTCAATACAGTCATTAGCCTTCAGCAAGGCCGCCAAGACGATAGCTGGTAGAATCAGTATCATTGCGGCAGAAATAAGGGAACAAGAAAACACGGCATCTTCCCAATCCGAACCAGCTGTTGCCTCTAGCGAGGCTAACGTCCAGCAGAATGCCTCTCAGTCCTGAGGACATACATCTCTTAAAAAATCCTTTTGGCATTCTTATTCACGATAAATACGTAACCAAGCAGAAAATAAAAGCTATTTTAAAAAATGCCAAGCAAGTGATTTCAGTTGGCGATTGCACTACCGATCGTCTACTTTCATTTGACATTATACCAGATATCTTAGTCATTGATGGAATAGAAAGACGGACGAAGCGCAGCCATGGCCTACACTCAAAGATTATGGCTGCTAAAGAGTTACAGTGTGACAATCCCCCTGGTTCGATCTCTAAGGAGGCCCTTTTAGTTTTGTATCAGGCTTTAGCTATGCCAGGACCTGTCAAGGTGATAGTTAATGGGGAAGAAGACATGTTGGCACTACCAATCATTGCCATTGCAGACAAGAAATCAGTAGTGCTGTACGGTCAACCCTTGGAAGGTATGGTCGTAGTCAACATTAACCCAGAAATGCAGGCAAAAGCTAAAAATTTAATGGAGAGATTAGGACTCAAATAGTTTAAGGGTATGATGATGTGGTGGCTGGATGATTTTTCTAAAAGAAAAATGTGATTAGGTATACCAATATCTGACCCCTCCTTGCAGTTATTGCAGTCACACATATGTTAGAAGAACAAATACATTTGCTAATGTTTATTTTGGTATTTCCTGATTATGATCTCATGTTACTATATAAAAGAACTGAACCAGATTTATGGTAAATTTGATAACACTCACAACTAGCCTTTTGATCTATTTATCACAACCACAGCCATCGTCTTCTTTAAGATCGAGTATTGTAATTTTGTAACGCTTCGCACAATTATAACATATACTTTTTTCATTTGATACTGGAGCATCACAAAATGCGCAAATTCTATTTTGGCAATCAATAGTTTGCAACATTTATTATATTAAACTCCGACTCTTAAATTTTCTTGTTATAGCCAATTTGCTTCCTATATAAACAATCCGACGTGAAACATGTCTGCAGTTAGAAAATGTAAATCCTATAAATCGATAATATGAATAAATATGAATAAATATGCCTTATCACCTGATCCAGCAATATCATCGATCTCGCCTCCAATAAATGATTGATCGATGTCATATATCAGCCAAGCTATTATACTTGCAACGAATATCGAGTTCGCGATTGACGATTCTGAAAAAATTATTCATTGTCTATTTATTTATCACTTTGTAATACAATGACACTCACAACTACATTTTACCATTTTTATGTCAAAAGAACAATCCTGAATAGTTACGGTTGGGTCCGACACAGGCCATTCGCCAGGGCATTCACTATGTCGCCCGCGCTTACAAAAGAATGTTGAGTTCACCTTGATAACAGATATGCCCTAATGCAATTTTAACATTTTTTAATAACAAACTGGCAATTTAATGTCAAAGATTTATGTTAAATAATTGTGGAGCATAGATCGATCCTTCTCTGACTCGTTTTACTCTTGCCACTGAAAGGTAGTGAGGCCAGATTGTCACCATAATGGAGCCTTCTGGAACGCCCTCCGGCACACCGATAACAACAATATCTTTTTCATTGACTCCATGCTGTGATAGTTTTTCTTTGCTAAGGTTTATCATGTCTTTTGACATACCACTGCTATACAGGTAGACTTTACCAGCATATTCAATCCTTTGATCCATTGACAAAACATAATCAAAAAAGGGTATACTAAAATGTAATGTTTATTTTTAGGCCACAATAAATAATTATAAAGACTCAGACTTGTAAAAATATCAAGACCCGTATGTTGACCAGTTTCGCTAAAATCTAGAAGTGATATGCCGCTAATGCACACATGTCAAGCGTAGTAGGTTATGATACACATAAGATATAATGGATCGATAATACGTATGGGCCTTAATTCACATTGTTAGATGCGCAATATAGTTTTTACCCAGATGACAGAGAATCTAGTAGGTATATTAAGAACCTACTCTTTTCATCTTGGAACCGCATTTAGGACAAGCAGCCTGGTTATGCTTTGTTCCACAGCTCATGCAATAGTAGCTCAATGAACTATTGCCAAACATAGTTGTTGTTCCAGATATGCCCATTCTTCG
>JBKPMB010000006.1:0-2973 GCA_046731995.1 Thermoproteota archaeon
TCATCAAAGCTGCTGGTGTTGCAATTCCAAGAGCGCAAGGACATGCAATTATAATCACAGATACAAATGCTAAAAGCGAGAACGTAAACCCTATATCACCAATGAAGTACCATCCAAGCCCTACTCCTATTGCTATTGTTAAAACTCCTGGTACAAAATATTTTGCTACTTGGTCTACTAACCTTTGCATTTGTGCCTTTCCAGTTCTTGCTTCTTCAACTAACGTAATAATTTGTGACAATACAGTATCCTGTCCAACCTTAGTTGCTCTGACTTTAAGCAGACCACTTTTGTTTATCGTTGCACCAATTACTTCATCACCTTTTGTCTTATCTATGGGAATACTTTCACCTGTTACAGCTGATTCATCAATGGATGAGGACCCATCTATTACGTTTCCATCAGTTGGTATCCTCTCTCCTGGTCTTACAATCATAATGTCTCCTTCTTGTACCTGTTCTATTGGAATCCTAACTTCTTCCTCTACTGGATGTCCTCCCGCTGCTCCTTCCTCTCCTCCATCTTTTTGCCTTAAAACCTTGGCCATCCTAGGTTGAAGATCCAATAATTTTCTTACAGCATCAGAAGCTTTTTCTTTAGTTCTTGTCTCAAGCATTCTTCCAACAAGTATTAACGTGATAATAATGGCCGCAGTTTCAAAGTATACCGATGTAAATGGGAAATATCTTGGAATTAAGGTAACCGTTGCACTATATAGATAAGCAGCAGTTGTTCCAATTGCAATAAGTGTATCCATATTGGATGCCTTTGCTTTAATTCCATCCCACAACCCCCTATAAAATCTCCATCCTATCCAGAATTGTAAAGGAGTGGCCAATGTTAGCATTATATAATTGCTGTAGTGCATGACATCACTAGAAAAGAGAGCACTAAATTGTGCAGGTAACATATGAGGTAGGCTAAAAATTACTATAGGTATTGTAAGAGCTATACTTATAGCAACATGTATCTTTAGCTTTCGGAACTCTTTTTCAGGTTGTGTAAATTCATCTAAACATTGCTTACTGCAAAAGTAGTACTCTCTTCCATCTTTGATATACCTGATCGATTCTGGTCTTTCTTCTACAAACATTCCGCAAACAGGATCTTTCGCCATCTTCTTTCCTTCCCACTCTTTTACAGAAATAGACATGTATAACTGTAGGCCTTTACAATTGTAAAATAGTATGACATATATTTGGAAAAGATGGTCTAATATACTAAAGAATAAAAAACAAATAGAAGTTCCGAATAGTAACTTATTGATATTGATATGCTTTTGAGTTTGCTATTACTGTTTTCGTTATTGTTAATGCCTTTTTGTTTAGATGCTACTGTTATGACAATACAAGAAGCTTTTGCTGATTCAATTAAAGGATCAATAAGGCAGAATATAGGAAACTATAATATGGAAATGAAAACTGATCCTTCAAATCCAGTTGCTGGTCAAAATGCCAAAATTCTCTTGAGAATAGGAAGCATTAACGGGGATGATCTTGTGGACTTGCCCATCTTAATAAGAATATCCCATGACGGTCAGAACTTAACAAAAACAAATCCAATATTAGTACCATATGGTCACTATGTATACAATTATATTTTCCAGAAACCCGGCATTTATGCATTAAATGTGGATATAAATAATGATTATTATTCTGGTCAAAACATTACTTTTACATTTCCTATAAATGTAAATAGTCCATTTCTTTTCTTTCCATCCGTAAATTTATCATCGTCAAGTGGAATAACTATGGCTGGTATAATAATTACAGCTGCAGTCATTGTGATTGTTATATATATGGTAACTCATTTAAGAAGACAAAAAAAACTTCAGCAAACAAAGATATGAAGACAGGGTTTTACATTATAATATGCTAGTCATTACAATTGTAGTTTCTGTTAAAAATGATACTCAAATTTAAATTAAAATATGGGATGCAATAGTCATTTAATTGTTATTGAGATCTGCAGTTATTTCTTTAGTATATAGAAATTTGATTGCTTCAATTGACAAGGTTTTTCTGATCTGGCAAGTAGTTTTTCCTATAGTCTTTATATTTCCTGTCTTAATATCAATAGCCGCTATCGTTCCATTACCTATGCCATTTGCTATCGCATCAAACGCAGGAATTACTTTAGCACCTGCTTCAGAAGTATTTACTGAAAAGAAATTAAATCCCATATTGCTTACTGCAAAATATGCTGTTTGGTTATCATTTGCTGTATATGCTTCTACACCGTTATGAGTTCCTGGCCAGATAACTCCACTTCCCTGTGGTGAAGGATAAGATAAAATATTGTGTTGAATTCCGACAGTCCTAGTCCATAATATATTCCCTGTTTGTCCATCTAGAGCATATGCATCTCCACGCTTTGTCCCACCTATCACCACTCTTTTTTCATTTCCACCATCTACTACTGTAATCTTTGCAAGGCTATTACCCCAGCCTGCATCCCAATCATGAACATCGTGACTGATAAGTTG
Source organism: Thermoproteota archaeon (assembly GCA_046731995.1). Taxonomy (GTDB): domain Archaea; phylum Thermoproteota; class Nitrososphaeria; order Nitrososphaerales; family Nitrososphaeraceae; genus JAFAQB01. The sequence continues at coordinate 2,486 of JBKPMB010000006.1, forward strand.
CTTACCCCATATCAAGCGACCAGTTTGAGCATCTAGTGCAAGTACAGAATTAGCCCAAATATTGGGACCTGGTCTGTTTGTTCCATTAAATCTAGGTGATGGATTTGAAGAGGGTACGTAGTATATCCCTGTCTTTGGATCTAGTGTTCCTCCAGTCCACGATGGTGCGCCTCCGTTTTTGGTACCATTGTCACCCTGAACCCAAGGACCTACGGTAGTTTGAAACTGCCATATCTGTTCTCCATTTGTACGGTTAAAAGCAATTACTTTTCCTTTCAGATCAGGAGTGTCTGGTCCACTCGAAGTTGCTTGTCATTCAATTACAACATCTTTCCATACAGTTGGTGGACTTTGTGTTACGTAGTTTTTATTTGGATCGCCTACAGGAACTGACTGCCAAATTACTTTACCATCTGTTGCATTAACAGCTATAACAGTAGCGTTTTTACCTGTCCCAGCAAAAATTACCCCATTATCATACGTTATAC
>JBKPMB010000007.1:0-6738 GCA_046731995.1 Thermoproteota archaeon
GTTATGGTGGCTATGTATTAAAATATGTAGGTGATGCGATAATTGCTTTTTTTCCGTCTGGCTACAACAAATTGCTAGCATGCGATAAAGCAGTCCAATGTGCAAATTCAATGATAACTGTAATAAAAAATGGAATTAATCCTATATTAAGTCAGCATGATTATCCAGAGCTTTGTGTTAAAGTAGGTATAGATGAGGGTGAAAATGTAATAGTACAGTATGGACATGATAAAAGCTCTTTTATAGATATTCTTGGATATTGCATGAGTATAACTTCAAAGATGACTTCTTTGACTAATCCAGATAAAATAACAATAGGCAAAGATGTTTACGATATATTACATCCAGAAATTAAAAGCAAATTTACAGAAATTAAATATAACATTGAGAATTGGAAATACACTGATAGACGTTCAGGCGAACTTTACAAACTTTACACATTACAAAATTAGTATATTATAACATCTTAAGATGCTACTAAAGTAAACAAATTTGCTTTAATTGTGTAAGAGTAATTGAACATAGACTAATCATGTAGTATAGAATCAAAATCTTATTATTATGAAGAGTCTGACAGGTTCGGCTGCGCATATATTAGCCGATAAGGCAGTAACAAAAATTACTGATCTGGATTCTTTGTGTATCTCTTGTATAAGGATCCATTGCGATAGATTGGAAGCAGAATATTTTACATATTCGGTGTCGTAAAAACTGCCCTATCTAATTCAAAAAGATTATGACATCAGCTAGGCTGCTGATTTCTCAGCAGATCTGCAACTGTGGTTATTGCTGCGTTGACGGATAAACTCGAGTGCATAAGCGAGAAGAAATAAGAGTCGTAAGGAGAAAGAAATAACATGCCAATAGATTCAGATTTTCCAAAAAGCCATCAAGTAATAGGCAAACACAAACATGCTGATGGTGAACATTATCATTTTGTATGGGGACCAGGAAGGTCAGATGCTGAAACATCAACAAAACCAGAAGTCCAGGAAGCATACAAAGCAAGAGCTGAAGAATATGTCCCATTAGGGGTTCATTGAACAATGGTTGCTGTTGATTGGGACTCTTGCTATGCAGATGGTGCTTGTATTGAAGCATGTCCTGTTCAAGTATTTCAATGGTATAGAACTGAAAATGATGTTCCTGCCACACTGATGGCTAATACAACAAGTGCTGGAACTGGTGAAGATCATGATAGAGAAGGACGTAAGGACTATACAGACAAGTCTGATCCGATAAGAGAACATGATTGTATTTGGCGTATGGCTTGTGTATCAGTATGCCCGCCTCAAGCAATTAAAGTTGATGTCTAATTTAGAATTCCACGAAAAGGCAGCTGGAACTTCCAATGAAGCCTTATCTAAAGGCAGTGCACCGCCACCACATGCTCATTAATTTATTTTTTATTAAAGATATACTCCCATTTAGAAATAAATCCATGATAATTTAAGCTCGATCATACTTGAACCATAAAGAAATTACAATAGAAAAAATTACACCTCATTATAGATGTTATAAAACTTGAAGCAATTAGCGATGTTCTACGTTATAATGATTAGACTGTAGTTGTTTGTGTTCAACATGTAACTAGATCATTTGTTGTAAACCTAATATAATAGTAATGATGATGATTTATTAGGAAACTAACGTTCTATTTACTTGTTAACGCCAAATGATCATAATAGATTTGCTTTTAGTGCTAATGGAAAAACAATTTGTTCTTCTTCGGAAAAATGACTTCTCAAGTTAGTTACGAATTCGGATAATTCTGTCTTGGATTGTTTCTTTGTATCGGTATAATTGCTCTCTTCTATTTGACTATCAATTTTAGATTTTATCTTATTTTCAATCGCTATAAGTTTGTTTTTAAAAAAATTAATAATCCAATTATGTTCTTGCATAATTCTAATAGACTCAGCAGATTCATTTTTCGTTTTTTGCATAATAACTCGCATAAGCCTGGATTCTTCTTAAACTGCATGGTGAGTCACATTATCAGTCATGCTTTGTATTATTGCCACTGCATGTACAATATCATCATTGTTAATGCTACCTTGGACTTTTGCAAGTTTAGATTCAAAGCTACGATGTTCTGATTTTAGCCGTTCAATCATTTGTGGTATGGTTCGTTAAAATCTATCTTCTACTGCTCATAGTCATTTATTATTACACTTTAATTTCTTTTAAACATCATATACACAATGATCATCAATAACCTGTAAACTCTTCAACTTTGATTCTTTCTTTTGGAATCTCTAATTCTTCTTGGAGCAGAGACTGCATTGCTTTTAGCATGCTGGGAGGACCACAAATATAAAATACTGAATTATTCAGTTCATTAGTGTCCAGGTACTTCAAAATCATTGCTTTGTCTATGTGCCCATATTCTCCATTCCAATCATTTTTTGCAGCAGATGATGATTGTTCATGTTCTTGATCTTCTTCTTCACTAATGGTATAGATAATCCTCAGCTTTTTATTGGTGTTCGCCCAGTCATCAAACTCTTTTCTGAATAAGATGTTGTTCCGGTTTCTATTGGAATCAAACATTATTATTTTTATTGGCAACTGCTTGTCTGTAGCATACTTTACCATGCTTCTAAATGGCGTAACGCCTATACCACCTGATAGAAATACAGTGGGTTTTGAATAATCTTGATGTAATACAAATTGTCCTTCAGGCCCTCTTACCTTGACTTTTACGCCTTTTTCTAAAGTTGAAAGTCTCTGTTTGTATGGTGAATCTCTGATTCTAGTGCTGAACATTATAAAATTCTCAGTTGGAGAAGATGAAATAGTAAAATGTCTGATAGAGCCTTTGGGGTCATTATATACTCCGCCTATATCAAAAAATGCGAATTGTCCTGCAGTATAATTGAATGGTGTTTTGTCTTTTAGTCCTTGATTATCATCATCATTTTGCTTACTAAACTTAAATGACGTCACATCAGTACCCTCAACTTTATCTTTTTCCAATAGCGTTAGCTCAATTTGGGGAGAAGATTTACTTTTACCTTGTTTCTTAATTAGTATGTTATTGCCATCTACTTTTATTTCATATGATGGTTCGGGTTCACTTGCAGGAGGGCTTGTCACCTCTCCTGTTCTTACATCAAATTTAGATTGATGCCAAGGACATTCAACTTCATAGCCTTCAAGTGTGCCATCAGCTAGAGGTCCCCCCTCATGAGTACAAATACTGCCGATTGCATAGTATTTTCCATCAACATTGGCAACACAGATATTTTCACCATCTACTTGAACTTCCTTCATCTTGGAAGGTGGAATATCCTTTGTGTCAGCGACCTTAACAAAATCCTCCTCACTCAATATGATGATCATTTTCATTATAAAGTCCAAACTCTATATGGTTTTCTATTTTGACTTCTAGACGTAATTATGATTCTACGTTTTGAGCATCTATTTTCTCCTTTGGTGTGAGCTGCTAGATAGGCTAGCTAGCTCATTTTGATATTTTTCAGTATTTGGTTAGTCTTTATTTCTCCATCCTTGATGGAAGCCTTTATTGTGTCTATCGAAAAATCTGCATTCTCGTAAAGAGATGGAAATGGCTCGCTCCTGGATATATGATATACGCCTTTAATTTCTGCTCTATGTTCTTCTGATACTTTCTTATATCTTGCGCGGAGCTTTTCAAACTTATCTTTATCCTCCTTTTTTTCTGATCTTCTAGCATCTTATAAAGATCATTGATAAGTCTAAGATAGTATGTTATTCCTTTGGACATTTGTATATTGTGAATAGTTTTATCACTGAACATAATATCTCTGGTCCTATGCTGAACTTCTAGCAAGTTATCTGGTAGCTTCTCACAATGTTTTGGATAATTTTCTACAAGAAAAACTGGTAAAATAGCTGTTACCATATATAGTAAAAGAGTACCAAACAGACATGTGTTTTCTGATGTGGAACCTGTTCTCATTACTACAGGACTAACTTACTGTAGCGACCACTACTACTAGCATCGCCATTGTCCTTAGTAGTAGTTGTTTTATTTTCACTTGAAAACCCAATTGTTCCATGTGTGCCATCATAAAATGGTTTATTCTTTGATGCTCCACACCTATACAATGCTATACCTACAATCGTTGAAAGTTGTTTGCCTTCTGAGCTTTGAAGATTTTCAACAATTTTTGGTTGCATGTCATTTAACAGGTAGTAAGGCCCATTTGGAAGAGGTAGAATCTTTGGTTTTTCTTTTAAATGACTTTCGTCTTCTCCTTTTGCTCCTCTAATACTATTATTATCTGATTCCAATGATGATGATATATTTCTTCACCCACTTGAACAAATTTGTTATTCTTCTTGCCACGGTCATAATTTATTTTTATCATCCACAAATATTATTTCTTAAATATCTCGTCAACATAGCACCATTTCCAATTCTCGCCAGGCTCAAATGACTTGATGATAGGATGAGCTGTTGATTTGAAGTGTTTAGTGCCATGCTTATTTTTTGAAGAATCACAGCATCCAACATGACCACATGATAAACAAAGTCGTAAATGTACCCAATTAGAACCCATTTGGAGACATTCTTCACAACCATCTGGTGTTTTTGCATCTATATTTTGATTTACCTCCTTAAGATGAGATCTGTCTGTTTCATAACAGATATAATAATACTAGATACCGTATCTTATAGGACATTCGGTTCACAAATTGTAAAAAATACTGTAATTATGCTTAATCTTCTGGTTAATGTAGGATCAGCAATAGATATTGGCGGCCCATCAATAGGAAATGGGATGCTATTCGCATCTACTGGGATATCGCACGGACCGATTGGATCTCTGGTTGCTTTTGGTAAACCATGGCAAGGAGTAATTTCTATTGATTTATTACGCACAATACAAATAAGAAATATCGCAAAAGAGCACATAATACGATATTATTATTAAGGCATTCTTATATTATAATTATACACTTTGATCCTGAACTACGTAAATAGTATACATGTCATTAGTAATGTTTGATGTGATATGAAGGCTGCTAGAATCGTTAAATTGAATGAACCTCTACAAGTACAAGAGCTTCAAACACCGACACCAAAAGGTACACAGGTTCTAGTCAAGATTCAGTCCTCAGGTGTATGTCATAGTGATGTCCACGTATGGGAAGGTTATTATGAAGGTATAGAAGGGCAAGAAATAAAAACTACCGATAGAGGTGTGAAATATCCTCTTACACCAGGACACGAGATTGCAGGTATCGTAGATAGTTTAGGAGAGCAAGCAGAAGGATATAGCAAAAATGATAAAGTTCTAGTATATCCTTGGATAGGTGAAGGATTATGCCCTGCTTGCAGGATTGGTCAAGAAAACCTATGTGATAAACCTAGATCATTAGGTATCTACACTGATGGAGGTTATGCAGACCACGTATTGGTACCAAACTATAGGTACCTGGTGAAAATAGGAGATGAGATGGATACAGATACAACTGCGCCTTTATCCTGCGCTGGACTTACAGCATATGGTGCAGTAAAAAATGCCAATCTACAACCAGACGATAATGTTGCGATTGTTGGTACAGGAGGATTAGGATTAATGGCTATACAACTAGTAAAGGCAGTTACAGGAGCTAATATAATTGCATTAGATTTAGATGATGAAAAGTTAAAAGTTGCGAAAAAGAATGGAGCAGATATTATCATAAATTCGAAAAGAGAGGATCCTGTAAAAGCTATAATGGAATTAACTGATAAAATGGGTGCAGACGCAATAATCGATTTTGTAAATGCTTCTAAAACTGTGGAAACTAATATGCAATTTCTCAGAAGAAGGGCAAGGTTAGTGCTTGTAGGTCTCTTTGGAGGCGAACTGAAATTAAGTTTAGTATCTATGCCAACTAGAGCTTACAAGATAATTGGATCATACACTGGAAGTATTAGTGAAATGATAGAGCTCGTATCATTGGCAAACAGGGGAGTAATTAAACCTGTCATTTCAGAAAGGTTTAAGCTTGATCAAGCTACGGAAGCACTCACTAAACTAAAAGATGGGAAAATCACGGGCAGAGGAGTGATAAATCCATGAAGGATGACGTAAAAGACTCATTATCGGCACCTACAACAGCAATTACAGATAAAAAATTAAAGACAATCAACCCAGCCACAGAAGAGATTCTTAATGAGTATACAATAATTAGCAAAGAGCAACTAAACGATACGGTAAAGAAATCAAAAAATGCGTTCTTAGAATGGAAAGAAGATATTGATAAGCGTGCAGATTTTCTATATGCTTTTGCTAAAGAACTTAGAAAAAACAAAGAAAACCTGGCTAAAACTGCAACACAGGAAATGGGAAAAGCAATAAAAGAATCCAGATCAGAGGTAGAAAAATGTGCTTGGACAATAGAATATTATGCAGATCATGGAAAAATATTTGCAAATGACGAGGTTGTTAATACGGATGCTAGAAAGAGTATCATAACATTTCAACCACTTGGTGTCATCGGAAGTATTATGCCTTGGAATTTTCCTTATTGGCAGGGACTAAGATTTGCCGCTCCTTCACTAATGGTTGGTAACACTATTGTACTAAAACCTGCAAGTGCTACAATGCAGTGTGGCATAGAAATTGAAAAAACATTTGATAAAGCCGGAGTACCACAAGGAGTTTTTCAAACAATTGTAGGTGATTCTAGTGCTGCTGAGACACTTATAGATTCAGATGGTGTCAATGCAGTAACTTTCACAGGGAGTGTTCCTGT
>JBKPMB010000008.1:0-5138 GCA_046731995.1 Thermoproteota archaeon
CAGCTTCCTTTGAGACAAGTTTTGTTTGCATGGATGTCTTTGCAATTCTAGCTAGTTGCTCTTTTTCAACAGGATCAATCTTCTGAGCAATATGATTGAGAACTTCAATAGCCTTGGTAGCGCTCTTCCTATAGCCATCTACTATGATTGTTGGATGCACATCCTTACCGATCAGTTCCTCTGCTTTGTCTATTAAAGCACCTGCTAATATTACTACTGATGATGTACCATCGCCTACCTCATTATCCGTCGCTTTACTGATCTCAACCATCATCTTTGCTGCTGGATGCTGGGCATCAATTTCCTTCAAAATAGTCGCACCATCATTTGTAATTGTAACGTCGCCAAGAGTATCTACCAGCATTTTGTCCATGCCTCTAGGACCAAGCGAACTTCTTACTATTTCGGCGATCAATTTTGCAGCGGTAATGTTGTTTTTCTGAGCATCGCGACCTTTAGTCTGGCTAGCTCCCTCCTTCAATATTAATACTGGCATTCCACCAGCTGAACCTTGTTGAATTGACATCTCATATTCACCCTAAATTTTACAAAATAAGTGGCATAGTTTGGGATATTTTAAACTTACTGCAAAGATATGTATATATCCTATTGTAGGTATGTGGTACCCGTGTTAGACATGTTATTTGCAATGTCTGACTGGAATCTTCTTTAAAGATACACATACCCAACTACTGCGCGGGTTATAAATGTCTAATCATTGCATTTGTGAATTTCTCTATCTATCAAACGCCGATAAAGCATATAATGGCCTTATGTAATTTTTTCTTTAATGACAATGAATTGTCCTCTATGCGGTACGCTCATGGTATGGCTAAATGGTTCTATTAGTCATGATCCTCCTGTAAAATACTATCTATGCCGAATATGTAATATTTATGTCACGAAACAGCCTGATAATTCATATGAAATTACTAAGGTAAAAGCTGAAGGAAAGAATAATCGTATATGATGTGAAATAATAGAATCCAAAGTTGTAATGTATATCTTTTTCGTCTGGCAACAATATTGATAACGTGTATCTATACGTGTTACTATAACGGTATATGAATAACTATTTAAAAAGTAAAATGTTCTATCCCTGATTTTGAGCATAAAATAATAATAATTGTTAAAAATTGTCGTGTCTTGACATCTTTATTATAAGAAGAGAAGGGGAGATAAAATTTAATATTCTAAAAGATTTGGTTCAGTGCTAGTGATAAAACAACATACAAAACGCAAAGTTTTGTTGAGAAGACAAATTGAAGACAAGAAAAAGATTATGGTATTACCTGGAGTTTTTGATGCGTTGAGTGCAAGAATAGCAGAAAAAGTAGGGTTTGATGCAATATTTCAAACAGGTTATGGCTCTGCTGCGACGTTATTAGGAATGCCTGATTATGGATTTCTAAATGCTGGTGAAACTATTGATAATGCTCGGAGAATTATACGTGCAGTAAATATTCCAGTAATAGTCGATGTCGATACTGGCTATGGCAATCCACTCAATGTATGGCGACTCGTTCGTGACCTCCAAAGTCTTGGTGCAGCAGGTATTTTTCTTGAGGACCAAATATGGCCAAAAAGATGTGGCCATATGATAGGAAAAGAAGTTGTTTCAAAGGATGATTATATTATGAAACTAAAAGCAGCATTAGAAGCACGTGAAAGTAGAGATTTTATTATTGTTGCTCGAACAGATGCACGAGCTCCACTTGGATTAGACGAGGCCATAGAACGTGGTAGAGCATATCACAAAGCAGGTGCAGATGTAATTTTTATTGAGGCGCCTAAATCAATTGAAGAATTAAAAAAAATTGCCAAGTCGATTGATGCTCCATTGGTCGCTAATATGATAGAGGAAGGATTAACACCTAGTTTGCCATCAAAAGACCTTTTGAATATGGGGTACAGGATTGTAGTCTTTCCATTATCTGGACTTTATGCTGCAACTTTTGCAATAAAGCAAGTGTTCTTAGAGTTAAAAAATACTGGCACTACACAAGAAGGACGTGGAATGATGGTTACGTTTAAAGATTTTAACAAGTTTGTAGATTTGCAGAAATATGCTGCTTTGGAAAAAAGATATGCTCTAGTTAGAGGCTAGTTGGTAATGATATTATAAGGTACAGGCTAGCTAGGAAGGTCATAATTGTATAAAGAAATATCACTCAGTAGAAGGTATTATTAAAATTATACAGAATGATGTAAGAAATCGCATATAGATAGAAGTGATTAATTCTTCGTAATTGCAGATAGTTAATACCATAAATGATGGTATGACATTATTTTAAAATATTATTTGTACTATTTGTAATAGTGTTTCTATATAGTAATTATTTATCAGATTGAAATTTCGCTCTTAATATTCCAATGATTAAGTGATTTGATGTCTCCATAATACAAAGGAAGAAATTACCGTTAAGGAGTAATATAATGCCATTGAATAAGGCTAGATTACCTAGAACTTTGATGTTAATATTAGGAAATGGTAACTGGAGGAGGCGTTGGCTTGATTTTAGGAATGGACATAGTATTTATTTGATATTTATAATGACATTTGCTAATTTCGTCACTATTCAATATAAATTGCTGATCGACAAAGCACCTTTTTTAAATTCAATTTTTGGCAGTATTTGGATATTTGCTGTAGTGTTTGTAGCAATATATGTACCACTTGGAATGGCTATTGGGTATTGGCACAGAAAAAGTCAATTTAGTGTAGAGGCGGAGGCCTTATTTAGTCAAAATCAGATTGGTGCAACAATAAATTTGTTTCTTATAGATTTAATCGATGGAAAAGTAACCGAAGAAGAGAAGCAGCGCATGCGAAATTACTTGTTAAAAATAATGAAACGCAATTCCCCTCCATTCATAAATGGCAATGGGGATATTAGCAAATCATCCCACGCTGAAACTAAAGTCAACGCAGAAAGAGCGGAATAATCTATTGAATAGCAGAATAGATCAATGTATATACTTCACGTTGGAGATCAAGCCAGAATGCTTGTACAATCGCAAAATATTAGCAGCGGCTATAAGGACATGAAATACAATAATTACAGTTTATAATTATGACAAAGGCATAATGCATTATATAATTAATAGACTCTGAATAGCATTAGAGGAGCAGCTGCTGCTAAAATGTATAAAGCAAAACGAGCGATGTACTTATTATGTACATGGCCGAATTGACATATTTTGAGCTTCCAAAAGTTTGGTAGATTAAAGAAAATTATACTCAGATATTCGATGCAGATATAGAGGATTACAGAAGCAAATTTTCACCGTTCACGACTATACAATCCAACATTAAATCAATAATGTTGAGGCCCAAAGGATGCGGACAACTTGTTGTATCTACTCCTGATCTTTGGAACTTGTATGGAATGTATATGTCTTTCACAGTAATTGTTGTTGATAATAATATTACTATAGCGCATTGACAAGTCTTGTCATTTTTTCAAGGCTCACTTCAAAGCCAAATCGGTTCTCTTCTTTCTTCATGTTTCTGTACATATTCATCAATAAATTAAAGTGCTTGACAGTACTTAATTTACCATCCATCTTTAGCCTGACGATCTTGTAAACATCATCATAGTATCTAAATTTGCCAAGTACCTTTCTTCTGTATTCCTTGAAATCAAATGTACTACCATTCTTGTCAAATACTTCGAGAAAAATATTGCAACATAATAGTGAAGGAATTATACCCTCTCCTAGCATAGGAAACACACATCCAATTGATTCGCCTACTCCTATCACATTTCCGGAATTAAATGGCTCCATGCGTTTGGGAGGCGCCAGACGAATAGGTCTGCCTATTTTTCTTATAACCCTAGCCTCAAGATGTTGCATAAAAAATTCCTTGATGCCATAATATTTCTTGTCAACATCACCGGCACCTACATATCCTTTCCCATTATCTAGAGGAAAATACCAAAAATAGCCTCGTGCTCCTTTATAACCTATTACATAAAATTCATTTATACCGTGGATATTTTCGACGAGATACTCGTAGGCTGGTATTATGAAATCGTCTTTTGATTTTGGAAGTAATGTACGGTGAAGCCCGGTGCAATCGATCACGTAAGCATAGTTGTTAAATGGAAAAGTTTCAGGAGTACATCTAGTGCCATAGTTGATCTTGATCCCTTTTAATAGATCATGCTCCCATCTGTATTTATTATATGTAACTAATCCTTTCAGATCAAGATATTCTCTGACATTGTTTGGAAGATCCATTCTCAGAGTTTTACCAATATGCAAAATATAATCATCAAAATCGAGGCCAGCCGACTGTGAAAACTTTGAAAGTATATTTTTTGAGGCACCCCATGCACATACTGCCCAATGATCTTCTTCCCTTGATGATTCAAAGACTTCTACTTCATGGCCTCTTTTTTGAAGCAAATTACCTAAATAACTGCCAGCCACACCTGCTCCGGCAATGGCAATCTTCATGTATGACTCATCCCTAGGAATTTCTTTATAATTCTTCTTACATATATAGAAAAAGAACCAGCAATTTGTACAATTAGACTCTGTATGCAAAAGCTGTAAGTTAATAAAATTAAGAAATTTGAATTGCAATAAATGGCCTTTTTTGTCTATCTATATGATTATTGAAAGTTTATTGTAAATCTGGCTAAGTGTTTAATTTGAAACAACCGTGAAGATGTTTGAAAGCACCGAATTAACTGATCCATACAATAACTGTATATATCCATCTATTTTTTAAACTATCGACATTAAGTTATATCAATGCTTTTGCAACGTGTTACAACTTCTATGTATTTTATTGAACTTAACCTAATTTGTGTCTAGTTTCTAGAGAAACAAAAGAAATTATTAATCTTGTTTATGTATATTGATAGGGAATTTATAATCAAAATTGCATCTTTACTTTTATAACCTATTTTATTTATATGATAAAGCAGGAAACTATTTGCTTAGTAGATAGATTACTTTTACTAAAAAATAGTTACAATCAATAAAGTCAATAGATAGTTATGTCTAATAGACATACAGATGAACTGTAGTACAAAATAGGGTTTCACATAAATAGTTTATCTCCTAGCGTTCTATGAATGAATCGAACTACAATGTCATACATGGTAGCAACACTAGTGTCTTTG
>JBKPMB010000009.1:0-2904 GCA_046731995.1 Thermoproteota archaeon
GCATCATCATCATTATTGTCGTTGCTAGCCATCTTTTGCCTATTAATTTAGGCACTATATACTAAAAAAGAATTTCAGTGCAACACAAGACAATTTATTAGATCTAAATGCTGTGGCTAGTGCCTCGACCGCAAATGTCAAAATAACGATACAGCTCGTTACAGTCCAGCATAAATCACTAGGAAATCAGTAAAACATTATGATCTAAAAAGGGGTACAACGTTCAGCCGTTACTTGACATGATATGCAACAAGACCATCTGATTAACAAATTTTTAGCTTTTTGTTATCATAATATATAGTAGCTCCGTTAAGTGATAATGCCAATATGATATTCTAGATAAGATCCGAGTTGAGCTTGGATAGTTGAGCTTAGGTAAAAAAAAGATCAAGATAGAACTCGAGGACGAGGAAGGCGACAAGTATAACCTTTCATTGGAGGGCAACATGTCAAAAGAGAAGGTAATGAAAGTAATGGAACTTATGGAAGCCATCAATGCTAGCAAGTCAGAACCTGGTGAATATAATGGTTACCACACGCCGAACCAAGTGCAAGAAAACCCGAGCTCACTATCGTCAAAAATATGGCACATTGTTGAAAGTAAATTCCCATTTACAAGTTTTACTTCAACTGATATACTAGAGATGTATACTGATGAGTACAACGAGCCAATCAAGCTTGATGTAGTAGCAACATATCTGTCACGATATCACAAAAAGGGAAGGCTTTTACGAAGCAAAGGAGGCAAAGAATGGCTCTATAAAGTATACAAGCAGCCCAATGTATCTCAGACTTCCTCTCATACGAAACCCCGATCCCCCGCCCATGGTTACGAGACTATATATAAAGATCTGCATGCTAAAGATCTCAACAACTAATGCTCTGATGCTAGCGCTAACATATGTACGGTGCGTCGACTAGTCGGTCATATTCTAGCTTCTGATATACCAACGCTATTATACAACATCTTTACGCATTCAGAGTATGTTCTATATTTGAATTTAATTTCCTTGACAGGCAAATCTTCTTTTAAACGATCCTTCGTTATATCAATTCTGTATTTTTTTGCAATATCATCCAAGATGGAGTTGACGGACGAATCGCGGTAGGATTCGACAATAAGGCGAGTCATACTTTATCTAAGCGGTGACCATAATATTTATCATACCATAATCGAACCTAAACGTTTGGTTAGCTAGGGGACTGCTTTACAAAGCTCTACGATATAACAAAATGAACATCGTTTTATATGTTCTATTTTAATCCTTGCTAGTTTGCATTATCCATGTGCCAGCAACGACGTGCTTCTGGAGACACGTCCTATATATCCAGTTTTTTAGTTTAACAGTTCTAATCGAGTTTTTAAATCCTTGAACCTATTCCTTAGTGTAACCTCAGTCACTCCAGCAGCGTCCGCAATTTGTGATTGTGTTACATGTTCACCTACGATGAAGCTTGATAAGTATAGAACTGATGCAGCTAATCCCATTGGATCTTTGCCAGCAGTCATCCCTCTTTTGGAGATCTCATACATTGTGTCGATTGCCTCTCGTTTTGTCTTCTCTTTTAATCCAGCTTTATTTGCAACTTTAGCAACACACTTTACGGTGTCAACCATGGGTACTTTAAGATCAAGTTCTATGACCAATAACCTATATGTTCTGGATAAATCCTTACGCCTAATATCGGCAGCTAGGGCGATGTCCTTTAATGTTTTAGAAATTCCCATCTCTCTGCAAGCAACATATGCAGCAGCGGCCAGTACTGACGGTATTGTTCTACCGCGTACCAATCCCCTCTCCTGAGCTTTTCTGTATAGATAAGCCGTTTTTTCTACCGCTACATCTGATATCCCTAGTCTATCTTTTAGTTTTTCAAGGTGATTGAAGGCGTTCCTCAGATTTCTGTCGGTAGAACTTCTTATCTGTGTCCTAATATCCCATATACGTAACCTTCCCATTGTAGTACGCATTGCTGGATCCAATGCATGTCCACTGGAGTCCATGTTTATCCTCCCAATTATAGTAGCGAGTCCCATATCATGTCTGGCCAGGGAAGTTGGCATTCCTGTTCTATTTCTATTGCGTATAGTTTGTTCTGCGGGATTAGGCGGAAAAGCTTGCCATTCAGGTCGATGTTCATTACTTCGATCTGTTATTACATGACCGCAGTGACTACAAATCACCTCTCCTGAATCGGGATCTGTTATTAGTGAATTGCTGTTACATGTTAAACATATTACAGATGATTGCATGGGGACACAATTTTCGCACTATATGTATTTAAACCGTATTCGGTGATCGGTATGCAACTTCACGCAGAATCAATTAATTACACTGTCTTGGTTGTCTGAGCCTTCGTAGTCTTTCTAGCAGGTCAGTTATCTGCTCATGGCTGGGGTTGAGTGCTTTGATTACATTCAGGTCGACATTGAACCTTCGCAGTTCAGAATATACTCCGTTATCGTCTATCGTATCCATTAGTGCATTTACTCCAAAAGGCTTTTCCATAATCTCAACAACATGATTTAGTCTTTTCACAGAATCAAGTAGCGTTTCTCTAACATACGCAGATGCAAATATTATTCTTTGGTGAGGGTTCACTGCCAATATTTCTTCTGCGACCCGTATTCCGTCAATTTTTGGCATTTTGTGATCTAGAATAACTACATCGAAAGGCATTACGTGCCCACTGCTAGAATAAAGCCGGCTGAATCTTAGAAGCTGGAATTTTTCGTGGTACTTTTTTAAGCACTCCTCTCCGTTATAGGCAATAGAAACTGTGTGATTCTTCTTCTCTAATGCTATTTTGTATAGCAATGCTATATCGGACTCATCTTCACCTATTAGTATATCCAAATTCCCATAGCTATTAATGTTAGCCAAAATTGTTAGTCACCGTATT
>JBKPMB010000010.1:0-4850 GCA_046731995.1 Thermoproteota archaeon
AAGTGCAAGTCAACTCTGTTTACGATGCAGACTATAAAGTCTATCAAAGATGTTATACGCTCCACTAATGATGGAAGATGTAATATATGTGGAGCCGCATTGAATCCAAGTGATTTTACAGTTACAGTAGAAAAACGATAGTGAAATTGATTCACACATATCAGTAAATGGAAAATTATTTGTCATATGAATACAAAAGTATGTATCTATCAATATATGCTAGATAATGATCATGCAATGTTATTGTTTTCCAATATAACGTTAACTATTATATTTTGATAAAAATTGGCTAGGAAGAGTTGTTCTAAACTAGAAAGCTTATAGAATACAATATTTTTATTGAATGACATCCTACTTTTTTGTAGCTTAGCTTTATAGTAGCTTTTTGTGTATCATGTTTAACACTACATTTAACATTTACTTAAGTGAAATTCTTCAGAAATGGACAAGCATCATCAGCAACATCAGTTCAAGGATGATATTGTAAACGCCAGTATAGTGGTAAATAACCAACTTACTAAATTGAAGATGCTTGATAAGAAGTTCACAGCAATGGATAAGAATTTACGTTATCAAATAGCAGCAAATATAAAATCAGGCAATAATGAGCGTGCAAAAGCTATTGCAAATGAATTAGCAAATATTAGACATGTCCAGAAAACAACTCAGAACACGAGCCTTGCCCTGGAAGTATTGGTAATTCGTTTTAGTACAATTAATGAATTTACAGCAATCTTGGAAACAATTAATCCAACTATTGAAACGATCAAGGGTATTCAAAAAGATATTTCAACTGCTGTTCCAAATGCTAACGAGGTGTTATCAGAAATGACAACTATGACATCTGATCTATTGATCAACTCTAACATCAAGTCAGAACCGAACACAGTTATGCTATCTGATACTGTGGACAAGGAGGCCATTTCAGTATTAAATGAAGTAGAAGGTCTACTCGAGGATGAGGCAAAGGCAAAGCTACCTGAAGTCCCTACTACCATTTATGGAGCCAAAATAAATGAAGACATAGAGGAACATGTAATAGACAATCGAATTATGGTTGAAGGTTAAGCTTGCTAGCATGCCGACTAGCTTGTAGCATACAGCATACTACATCAATAGTTAAAAAATATATACAAAGTAGTTTTAATCAGTTCGTCTGAATATGGGGTCAAATGGAACAGTTGAGTAATGATTATCTATCTCAAGCAGAATCTAGACAAGATGGAATAGAATCTAGGCGGGGAGGTATCTTAGAATCTGCCTCAAGACGAGTGAGGATGATTTTTTCTGTCATGGCCAGTCCTAATAGAATTGATATTCTTCGTATACTGAATTCAAAAGGACCACTTACATATTCAGAATTGAAATCTCTCGCAGGATTTAAATCCAAAAAAGAATCAGGCAAATTTGCATATCATTTAAGAAAGCTTCTTAGGCAATCGCTGGTTGCCCTCAATAAGGGGGAGCGTCGTTATACAATTACAAATCTTGGCAAGCTGGTTCTGAGTCTTGCAAGACAGATAGAAGAAAGATCAATAATTGAAAGTGGCAAAATGTACGTTAGGACAAGCAGACACTCCATTGAAGAATTCAACTCTTTGAAAATAATTCAATCTTTGGTACGGGAGGGAAATATGCCACTCGAACAGGCAAATAAGATTACAGAAGAAGTCGAAAACAAAATATACAAATTTCAAACTGCATATCTTACTTCCTCTTTAATTAGAGAAACCGTTAATTCTGTTCTAATAGAGCATGGTTATGAGGAATATAGAAATAAGATGGCAAGACTGGGAATACCTGCATCAGATATCGCAGATATGCTAAATGATGCAAACAGAGCCAAAAATGGGATTGATAGTATATTGTTAAAAGCCTCTCATTCTGTATTTTCGGAATACTTGGTGATCAATACGCTTACGAAGGATATTGCAGATATGCACTTAGGTGGGGAAATAAATATCTCTAATAGTGGTACTTGGGGGTTGATCCCTGACACCATCTTCCTAGATGCATCCGATCTTGCTGATACAGGACTAAATCTTAAGAACAAGTTTTTAAATGTGTCACGGCTAACTATGCTAAATAATGAAGATGACTTTGTGACCATTTTACCCATCCTAATTTCTCTTCTGAGCAGGGAAGCCTCTACAGAAATTGTCTTAGATGGTGTGATCCAATTACTTCTTAAATATACTCAAGAACCATCCAAAATTGAGTCGCAATTTGCAAGAGCACTCTTGGGATCTTCTGCAGCTCCATCATATTCGCTTTCTGGTCTCCCCACTACTACTTTATGTCTTCCTGCGTATGATCTTGATAGTAAACTTATCGGTGCACTTTTAAATGGTTATAGAAGATATGCGGAATCCACACCCATTCCTAGAATAGGGATATCCTTAAATTATAATAGAAATGGTATCAAGCCTGAGGACCATGCAGAGTATTTTGCTACAACATTACTCGCAGGCGGTATTATTTCAGTTTCACAAAATGGATTAAGAGGCAGCAACGGCGTACACAAAATTATAAACACCAAGGACTTCAGTACTATTATGGGATTGCAATCATTATCAATTAATCTTCCAAGACTTGCATATCAGTCCAATAAAGATGAAACCTATTTTCGCGCAAGACTTGCTCTTATGATCAAGCCTGCATTAGCAGCAATGTCGATAAGAAAGAAGAGTATTACTGATCTTATAAGAAAGAGGATGATCCCAACTCTTTCAAGTAATACTCTCTTTATGCAGACTATGCCAACTAACATTTTAATTAATCTTACTGGATTGAAAGAATCCATCTATGATATCATGGGGTATACTAGTGAGAATAATGGAGCAGAGATTTTCCAAAAAGTATTGAAGACTGCTGCAGATGTAGTTACAGAACAAGGAAAACGCCTTGGAGAAGATAATGTAGGAATTGCCATGATATTTGATGACAGTGCGGGGAGATTTGTAGAACTTGATTCGGATAGATATGGTAAGACTCCCTTATTATCAAATCAACAAAATGACAAACATGCATATTCCCAAGGACTTACATTGAATGGTAAGACTTTATTATCGTCAGAAGAAACGGCTGTCAATATAATTAATGAATGCAAGTCACTTGACAAGCTGCTAAGTGGTGGGTTATCGGTAACGCTTGATTTAAGCGATCTTGGTTCTTCTACCGTCGAAATCACGAATGCAATTAAGGCTGTTTCAGATCTAAACTTTTTTCGTCCCAGTATCAGACTCTTGATATGCAGTACATGTGGCAAAAAAGCAAAGACACAATTTACGGAAGTTTGCGAATTCTGCAGATCTCCATATTTAGATAGCATTAAACTCTGAAAATACAAACCATACAAGTACATCATAAGTCTATGTTATAAACGGAATATATGATAGATAGATAGATATATCCACCAATATATTTATATGATATTTAGGAGTCTTGAAATTAAGACATCTAGTGGAGAGATTTCTGCTTTGTCATGGAAGACCATTTTCTCAACCATTGCAGCAAATTAATTATAGACTCTACAAGTTCTTGACCTTTATCAGTTAAATTGTATTCTACCTTTGGAGCCGTTAATTCTGTTAATAGAGCCAGATAATACTACTAATTTCCTTGCTGCTATTGCTGCTGGTTCTCCAATTCCTGTTGCTATATCCAATACTTTTTGGTCTGGTTTAATTTCTGCAAGTTCCACTAGTCTGTCACTTACTTTTTGTGCAGCAACTTCAAGTGTTTGCTACCATTCTTTCCAACCTAGAGCCGCACTATCCCAGCTTTGGCGTTGAGATACCTTGAACAGTTCGCCATCAAAGGAAGAAGATGATAATGAACTAGACGTCATGTACTCAACATATGCCAATATAGATAAGTATATCTTTTATCGTCATCCTGCCCTTAGTTGTTATGGCGCTTGCATTATCCATTTATTAGAGGTAAGTAAGTTGAGGTAATCAGTTTATTTCAACAATCATACGCACTCTAGGAATAGGAATTTATTCAAAAATTACCTAATAAGAGTCATAAAATTGGATAGTGAAGAGGATATCAAAAAGGAGTCTAAGCGATTGGCAAAAGAATATGACTGGAATAAAATTCATGCATTATTATATCTAACTACCAAATACGAAAGGGAGAATCTTACCGGAGAGGCCGCCATTGTTAGTAAACTCATATCTGAGGAAGAAGCTGATGAAATCAGAGAATATGATTGTAACTAATAATCATGTTAGTTCAATTGGAATAGACTACAATGTTAAATTGTCTTGGGACACTAATACTAAGAGCTTATATGAGACATACTTCTACCTGATGAGAATGAATTTGAGTTCTAGGAAGACTTCCTTAACTTTAGGAATGGTTGCAGCCTTAACATTAGGTATAGCAATTATGTTTGCTTCGTCATTATCTGCAACTACGAATATGGGCGGCGGTATGATGATGGCTACTCCACCATCATCATATTCATCATCAGCACAGCAGGCTGGTGGAATGCCTAGTCAGAGCGACATCGTACAACCAGGAGTATATGCTAGTGGAACAATTGCAAGTTTACAAAATGATAAGGATGGAAAACCTGCATGGCTTGTTGCTGGTTTATGGAGAGGTAGTTTAACAAACATGACCTCGGCTACAATGATGTCATCAAGCACAAACAATACAACTAGCAAACAGAATCTTCCCACTGCAAGGTTTAATACAATATTTGATATGGTAATGCTAAACGGAACTGCATTGCACAAACATCAGATATCCAACTTTACCTTGACAGGTATGTCTATGCCAAGTGAAAATATAAGTGTATACAATGGAACTGCCACAATAACTATGAAAGAAGGTCCTGT
>JBKPMB010000011.1:0-2435 GCA_046731995.1 Thermoproteota archaeon
TCATATGGCTAGAGTCAATCGATTTTTCCCAAGTAGGATCTCTTTCCACTACCCACCTGGGAATCCTCGCTATCGGTGGTGACATTACTTCCCTTTACATCAATCCTCTAATTAATATTATGAATCTAAGGCTAGTCTCTAATCTTATAAATAAATATTGATGCTTTACATCTCATTGTAAAAAATAGTACATATGCGCTTAATCCTTCGACAGTTTTCAAAAAAATGAACTATACATAATGAATTATAGTTGATGGTGCATTAAGAAATACTATTAGTCATAATGTTTATATAGCAAAATAAAATATTTATATAGGATGGCGCGTACCGCCTAAAATTTTGTGGTGAAAAATTTGGTAAAAGATATTTCAATGTTTAGTAATAGATGTCCACGCTGCGGGAAGGGTCCAATGGTTACAGATAATTCGAGCGGCGAGATGTTTTGCGGCAATTGCGGATTTGTAATTACTGAAAGAATAGAGGAAATGGGCCCCGAATGGCGTGCGTTCTCAAAGGAGGAGCACGAGGATAGAAGCCGCGCAGGAATTCCAACGTCTCTTGCTATGCATGATATGGGACTTGCTACGATTATTGGACCAGTTGACAAAGACGCTTCAGGAAAACCATTGTCTGCTTCCATGAAGAGTACAATAGAAAGATTAAGAACCTGGGACAGCAGGAGTCAAGTTCATGAGCCCGTAGATCGCAACTTTAGACAGGCATTCAGTGAGCTAGATAGATTAAAGGACAAACTTGCGGTAGGAGACGCTGTTATTGAGAAGGCTGCCTATGTGTACAGGAAAGCGCTCGAAAAGGGGTTAGTAAGAGGTAGATCGATTTCTGCTCTAGTAGCTGCTGCTCTTTATGCCGCATGTAGAGATACAGAAACACCAAGAACACTTAAAGACATAGCTAATGCTAGCAACATCAAGAAAAAGGATGTCGCAAGGTGCTATAGATTACTGATACGCGAATTAGATCTTAAAATGCCCGTCGTAGACCCAGTGAAGTGTGTTGCGAGAATCGCAAGCAAGGCTGGACTATCGGAAAAAACAAAGCGCAAGGCGCTTGAAATATTAAAGAAAGCTGAAGAAGGGAAGATCTCCGCAGGCAAGGATCCCATGGGCTTGGCAGCAGCCGCATTATATGTGGCCTGTGTGATGAACGGGGAGAATAAAACACAAAAGGATGTCGCAGAGGCAGCCGGTGTAACCGAAGTCACCATTAGGAATAGGTACAAAGGATTAAAGATGCATCTCAAGCTTTAAGGACTCCAATAAGGATCCTCGAACAAATAATAACGTGAAGATGGTCATTATATCCTAATAACACTAACATACGCATTAGTTCCAGATAACTATTCAAATTACAAATGTTATACGGTAGCATCAAAACTAGTTACTGAACTTCGATCGCAGATTCGTTAAATCCCATTTTCACTAGATAGCCTTTGATATCATCTTTGTGATCGCCTTGTAGCATTATGAAACCGTCCTTAGCTGTCCCTCCACAAGCAAATTTGCTCTTTAAATCTTTGACAATATGATGAATGTCGCTCAGTTTGGGATCGATACCTTCAATCATCGTTGTTGTTTTTGAAAATCTCCTGGTTTCTAAACGGACAACAATTCTCGCATCTTCCTTATCGAGTTCTCCGCAAGCACACAAATCATCTGGCAGACCACATTTTTTACATATAACCGCCATCTTTTAGTAAGCTGATCTTCTCTGCTCCTCTTATTAAGCCTTGCCTGCTATAGATATTTGCAGACATCAAAAACAAATTTAGTGATCACAATGAAATATAATCTAAGATAAAGGGTTGACAGTATGAGTAAGTTGATTCTGTAACTGTAGTGAAAACTAAAATACTCAGTATTACCTCACGCCGGCTCCTGCTTCACAGTATTCACAGTATGTATGTATATATTGTATCTACAATAAATTGCCATGAATGTATCGAACAGAATATATTTAAGCCGTCCTAATAAATAACTGCAAAATGAGCAGCAAAAAGAAAAATGCTCCTTTACCGGCTTCTAGTGCCGGCCTGTTAAGATTCTTTGAAGATGAGACAAGGGGAGTCAAAGTTAAGCCTGAAATCGTATTGGGCATTGCAGGAGGATTAATAGGAATATCCATCCTGATTAGAATTCTATTCCCTGTTTAATCAGCTTGCTAGATGTTTACAAAACCGGCCAATAGTGTATCAAATATTCACAAGCGTTGGTCATTTACAAGGTTAAATCCTTCATCTTATAAAATTTCGTATTTAGCATACCTATTGTCCGGAGCAGCAATTATAGCCATTCAATATAGGTATAGTGTAATTGGGAATCCAACAAACTTTTTGCTGTCGCTGTTGCTTGGAATGGTAATACTGACGGCTGCAATTTTTCTTGATTTTTTTGTTCTTCGAGGATCTCCCTTAAATA
>JBKPMB010000012.1:0-2108 GCA_046731995.1 Thermoproteota archaeon
CTATCTCTTTTTTAATGGTTTGTTCATCTGCCTTTTCTGCAGTGTATTTCAAGAGCCGTTCACAGGCTTCAAGTTCAGCGGATATAATGTCCTTTTTATCAATACATAGACCGTGGGTCTCATCTATAAATGAGTATGTCACCTTCTTCTGTTTCTCTTTGCATCCACATGTCTTTGCTACAATCTTCACAGACTCTTCCATATTAGCAATATTCATTTTTTCTTTACACCAACTACTGGTACGAATCTTCATCTAATAAAAGTATGTATAATATTCTTCTAGAACTGTTTTTATGTGCGAGTATTTATGGGGTTAAAATTAATCGTATTTATTATAGAGCTAGCAAGCCAGCTATAGTCCACTATCGGGAAATTCCTATCCTTTTTTGTATTCTATTATAACAAAGGCCTTTGATTCATTATCAAAAGCAAGAAAAGTCATCAGAAGAATTTGGTTTATCGGAGTTTTGCATCTGCAGATATTATCTAGTAAAGGTTAGCTTCATAATTTCATATATTACTATCATCTTGTTGCTTTTTTATATTGAAGGCAAAAGTAAATAGTTCTCATGAAATGTCTTAATTGCTATTCAGAATATCATCCAACGCTTGACAGTCCAATCTGTCCTAATTATGGTTTTTGTTACTACTGTAGAGAGTTTACTTGCTTTCATCATGAAAAATGATAATGATCACAATAAGGGAAATAATATAACATCATAATAGGTTCTTAAGTTCATAACCTAATTTAGGTAGGTTAGGTGATTCTTTAAGTCTTTGAACCTATTTCTTAATGTTACCTCTGTTACTCCTGCTGCATTAGAGATGTCTTTTTGGCTAATGTTTTCACCAGTTTTGATACATGACATATAAAGAACGGTAGCTGCTAATCCCATCGGATCTTTACCAGCAGATATTTCATTTTCTGTGACTTCCATAATATCAAGTGCATGACGTTTTGTCTTTTCAGCTAGCTTTGCGTTATTTGCAACCTTTGTAACGCACTTGGCCGGATCAATATTTGGAACCTTATAGTCAAGCTCAAGCATTAACTGCCTGTATGTTCTTGCAATATTCTTTCGTTTTACATTACTAGCGACAGCTATATCCTTCATTGTTTTTGATATTCCTAGGTCTCTGCATGCAATATAGGTAGCAGCACAGACCACTGCTAGTATCAATCTACCACGTAAAAACTTTCTTTGTTGAGCTTTTCTATACAAATAGGCTGTATTTTCAACTACTGCATCTGAAAACCCTAGCTTATCTTTTAATGTATCAAGGATCATGAAAGCCTGCCTTAGGCTCCTATCTGAGGGTGTAGTTAATTGCAGTCTGAAATCCCACGTCCTTAATCTTTGCATTGTAGAACGAATTGATGGATCTATCTTTGTTCCACTAGCATCTCTATCGCTCTTTCCTACTATAGTAGCAAGTCCCATATCGTGGCTGGCTAATGAGGCCGGGGCTCCTGTCCTGGCTCTTGTTTCGTCTTTGCCCTCCTCTAAATATATGTCGCTCTGTATGACTTGTATCTTCAACCTTATCTGATATCACCATGCCGCAATTGCTGCAAATAATTTCACCTGATTCAGGATCAGTTACTATCCTGTCGTTTCTATTGCATATAGAACATAAAATTTGAGTATCTTTAGAAGTATTATCTTTATTTTCTATACGATGTATTTTAACAATAGAGAGATCATAGTTTGGATTTTCTCTACTGTTGTTACTATTTCCAATTTTTTTATTGGTTTTTGAAATCTTGTGACGATGTATAAGAGCTTGGTCAGGGATTAAATATCAGACCATTCTAACCATTGGACTTTATCGAAGATAAAGATATGTATTATCTGAAGTGAGAATATACACTTTAATTCCTAATACAAGCCAGAAAGCACAACTGCTCAACAAATGAGGTTATGTGATAGCACATTTTAGCTAAAGAGCGAGAGCAAATAAATCAGAGATGGGATAAGGTGTTTGCATACCATTGGATGATCTGATAGCCATATTATTGACTATTATTTTATTTCTTATTAACAGGCTATACATTATATTTTTATTATGTCAAATGATGATTAGGATTGTATAATTATCCTAGAATT
>JBKPMB010000013.1:0-5297 GCA_046731995.1 Thermoproteota archaeon
ATATGGTAGTATTACTAGTATTATCAGAATTATTGCCACTTATTTTCTTGCTTGCCTGCAACCCTGCAGCATTGAGAATAACTATTATTAGCGTCAAGAATTTAATTGTTCATATTTACCTATAATCTGTAGACTTAAGAGTCACTTTACGATATTTAGCTGATGGGTTCCCGTGAATATTTTATTTTTAATAATAATAATATTGCATTTAATGATACTCCAACTGCATTTCCTCCTATAATTACGATGTCACTTTTAGCAACTCCATAAACCACCCATAATGATAGCCCTACTATCAAAGCCATGATTAACAGAGCTGATACGTCATCCATTTTTCGAGTTTTCATGCCTTTGATTATTTGCGGAATTGTACTGGAGATGGCAAATATTGTTGCAAGGATGCCAATTAGAGGTATCAGTATATCCATCATGTGAACCGATCATGCAATCCAGCATTATTATGTACCGATCAGATTTGCAAAATTACACATAAAATAATTTGCAAATTACCTAAAATAATATAAATGGATTAAATATACAGTCAACGGAGTTTAAATTGAAGAAAAAACAGAGAATATATGAGGTTAGCAAATCCAAACCTGCTCTAGACGAGTTTGCATTAGATGT
Organism: Thermoproteota archaeon; assembly: GCA_046731995.1. Classification (GTDB taxonomy): domain Archaea; phylum Thermoproteota; class Nitrososphaeria; order Nitrososphaerales; family Nitrososphaeraceae; genus JAFAQB01. The sequence goes on from JBKPMB010000013.1 coordinate 628, forward strand.
CAAGTATGGTCTGAGCCTTCCAAGAAAAAGACTTAAATCAAAATACTTTTACGATAAGATAGGCTCATCTCTGTTCGAACAAATAAGTCTTCAACCAGAGTATTATATAACTAGTACGGAGACGGATATTTTACGTCTTAGATTACCCGAGCTTGTGAGCCTGTTCTCTGAGGATATTAGCATACTCGAGCTAGGCAGTGGAAGTGCTTGTAAAACTAGAATATTATTTGATCACTTATCGCAAACACAAAATCGTCTCCATTATTTTCCTATAGATGTATCTCATAGCATGCTCTCAGAATCCGTCGGAAGCCTATCGGTAGCTTATCCGACTCTTCATATAACGGGAATTTCTTCAGATTACGCTAATGGCATAGATAAAGCAACTGATCTTATGACGCAAGAATCTGGCATCCCTCGTAAAAAGCTAATACTTTTTCTAGGCTCAAGTATAGGAAATTTCGAACCTCAGGAGACTGTATCGTTTTTTCAAATGCTAAGAGACAAAATGGAACAAACAGACTTGTTACTGGTTGGATTTGATCTTCAGAAAAACCCAGCAACATTGAATTTGGCTTATAACGATAAGGCTAAGATAACTGAAAAGTTCAATCTAAATTTGCTTTCTAGAATTAATAGAGAACTAGGTGGAGATTTCGACATTAAAAACTTTGAACATCGTGCATTCTACAACCAGGATAAGCAAAGGGTAGAAATGCATTTAGTTTCAAAAAGAGTTCAAACGTCTCATATTAGGCTGATTGAAGAATCGTTTACATTTAAAGATGGCGAATCAATACATACTGAAAATTCATATAAGTATTCACTTGGACAAATAAGAAAATTAGCCGAGGATAATCGTTTTGAAGTAAAAATGAATTTTATGGACAGACTGAAATGGTTTGACTTGGCGCTTTTTTCCCCAATCTAGATATATTAAAGTGAAGTAGGAGCAATCCACATTACAAAATGATAATTGCCTAGATATCCTCAGCACAGCGAAAACCTGCGAAGAGTATCCTTTCGTGAGGTTTGAAATAATTCCTGTAGGTATTTCTTATCTGCTTAGATGGAGTAGCAAAACTACCACCGCGAAGCACCTTTTGGTTTATTGCCCATTTGTCTGTATATTCTGAGAACATGGATTTAAATCCAGGATATAGAGTATATTCTGATGCTGTCCATTCCCATACATCTCCTATCATTTGATGACAACCACAGTAGCTCTTTCCGCCTGGATATGTTCCTATCCTAGAGGGTCCCCATAGATACGATTCCAAAAGGTTCGTGTGTATCGGAGTAGGATTGTCATTTCCCCATGGATAGATGCTCTTCTTCTGCCGATCTTCATTCCAGCTTGCAGCCTTCTCCCACTCTGCTTCTGTTGGAAGTCTTTTGCCCGCCCACTTTGCATATGCGTCAGCTTCGTAATAACTTATGTTGGTCACGGGTTCATATGGATCAATTTTTCTTAATCCGCGGAAGTCTTTTTTCATCCACACACCTGATGAATCGCAGTCCCAGTAAAGAGGAGCAGACCAATTTTCTTGTCTCATTTGATCCCATCCATCCGCCAGCCAGTGTCTTGAATTACCATATCCATTGTCATTGATGAAATCCATAAACTCTCTATTGCTTACTGGTGCGATATCAATTTTATAAGGGTTTAAGTAAACCTTGTGCTCCGGAGTCTCATTATCATAACAAAAATGATCGCCATTGAAGCCTAGCTCATAAATTCCACCAGGGATTCGTACCATTCCAGCCGGTTTTTCAATTTGCTTAGAGTGTTGGGATTTCATATTATGCACTCTCAGGGGTTTGTAATTATCTTCTGGATTCGGAAAGCGATTGAAATAATGCTGAAAGTCATAAATCATCAGTTCTTGATGCTGCATTTCATGTTGGTTAGCTAGCAAAATGTCATACTTGAGTTCTTCGGATAGTTTATTGGACGACTGCATCGATTTTAGAAACGATATGATTTTTCCTTCTATAAACGATCTGTATTTCATACTCTGGTTGACAGTTGGTCGGGGGAATTTGCCCCTATCTGATTTAGGAAGTATATTTCCGAACTTCTGATAATAAGAATTGAGGTACTCCAAATTGACACTGTCGTCAGAAGAAATTTGTTCTCCATATTTCTCCAAAATCTTCTGAAAGAACCAGGTTACATGAGCAATGTGCCAGTTTGGTGGACTGCCAAACGTGCTTGACTGGATAACTGCATCCTCGACATTCAATGGTTTGAAAAGGTCAAGCGTTGTAGTTCTAACTTCTGTGAATTGAGAAAGCAGATCACCTGTAGCTTCGCCAAATAATTGAAACATCTTACGGTTGAGATCTAAGAAGGAAACTTATAAATTAATACTTGGAATGCCATAATGTACGAGACAAATTTGAGATACTTTTAACTACCTTTCTTATAATCTGACCTGACGTAGGACATAGATAATATAAGTTTTTTTAGCTTGTTAGAGGTGTACAAAAACTATTAAACAACAGAGAGCCAGTCAAGCGAGTAACTATTTTGCTCTAGTTTATTGCTTAAGTCTGTGAACACATACATGGTCAGATGAAAGGCTGTTGATTAGATAAGCCTCTATTCTATTCATCACGGGATCAAATTCTACAATAAAACTCCGGAGTCAACTATCGAACGTGTAGCAGAAAGCAATTTCTTGACGTCGCTGCCGTCATGACTATCAGAGAATGCCCCCATTTTTAGGGGTAAAAAGAATATTCCAAAATTAGTCATTAATGCTGTATGATACTTTTTGAGGACCTCTTTATTTGTCATTGCAACATCAGTCGCATTGGTTATCTTTTTTGATGTTTTTTGAAGAAAGTGCATTAGATAAAGCGAGCCAATTCCTGTTATTTCAACATCAATTTTAGCTTCTAAGAATATCTTTGCGAGACCGTTCCTAGTAAGATTCCCTAGTCTGTCAAGTTTTTCATAAACACTATTTTTATTTTCTTTTAAGTATTTAAGGGTGGCAAGACCAGCTGTCATACTGAGTGGATTGGCCGAGAACGTTCCTCCGCCTATAGCACAACGCAACTGTTTTTCTTTCATCAAGACAGGATCAGCAAGAGACATCACCTCCTTCCTGCCACAGACAGCTCCAATTGGCAGACCTCCGCCTACAATTTTCCCTATTGTAAACAGATCTGGCTCAAGCCGATATAATGCCGCCGCACCATTAAGCGATACTCTGAAACCAGTCACTATTTCATCTAATATGAACAAACTGCCATTTTTATGAGCAAATTGTTGTAGACCCTGTAAATATCCGTCTTCGGGTACAATGCATCCTGCGGTGCCAAGTATAGGTTCAATGATGATGCATGCCAAATCATCCTTGATGGATTCTAGAACCTTAAGTGATCTATTCAAGTCATTAAATGGGATTGATTCTACGAATTGACCATCATCTTCTATGATGCCTGGTCCCTCCGGAACTTCAAAGGGGTGATTTACAGTCTGCATTAAGGTTGTATTGAAACCATGCCATCCTCCCATAACTTTTGCAATTACCCTTTTACCCGTTTTAGCTCTCGCCAGACGTACTGAATACATTGTCGCTTCTGCCCCAGTACTGCAGAACCTAATCAATTCTGCTCTTGGCATAAGCTTTTTAATTAATTCGCCTAGCTCTACACTTACTTTGTTAGCGGTTCCATACAAGGTGCCACTTTTCGTCTGCTCTGACAGTGCTTTGACAACTGGCTTTGGAGAATGACCAAGAATAAGTGCCCAGTGTCCCATCCAATAATCTGTGTATTTATTTCCATCAACATCATACAAGTATCTGCCCCTTGCGGCAGCGGTAAAGAATGGATAAGGCTCAAAAAATCGGATATTATGATTGACTCCTCCAGCAAATACTTTCGCAGCTCTGTCATAGAGCAGTTTTGATTTGTGACATTTATTTTTATAAATTCTCTGAACTTTAGAAAATTGCATGGGTTAGAGGGAACTTAAATCTCGAATCTTTTATGTGTTTATTTGGCTTACAAATATCCTATATTGGTAAATGAGCGTTTATCAAAATCGCATGTATTATAATATGCGTTGGGTTTTACCTGATAAAGGATAGGAAAAGTCTCTGTGTCGCACGCTAAGGTTTATATTCTAATTCTGCTCTAGGAATAATTCCTGAACGTAACAAGCAAGGCGGCGTCGGCGATGAATTTGGTCGTAGTGCCAGTCTGTGATTCACCGACCTCCAGTTACGCTCATAATATGGAGATTCGATCACATATAATTGAATCTGACATTGGTCATAACATGTGCATGTGATGCATACACCCGCACAATATAATAACTATTGTCCGGCCGTACTCTTTATTTATCGTATAATAAAAAGGATTGACTCCGGTTGATCCTGCCGGACCCGACTGCTATCAGAGTGGGACTAAGCCATGCGAGTTAACGTAGCAATACGTGGCATACGGCTCAGTAACACGTAGTCAACATGCCCAGGGGACGTGGATAACCTCGGGAAACTGAGGATAAACCGCGATAGGTCATGATTTCTGGAATGATTCATGGCCGAAATCTACATGGCCCCTGGATTGGACTGCGGCCGATCAGGCTGTTGGTGAGGTAATGGCCCACCAAACCTGTTACCGGTACGGGCTCTGAGAGGAGGAGCCCGGAG
>JBKPMB010000014.1:0-3558 GCA_046731995.1 Thermoproteota archaeon
ACAAGTATATATCATGTCTTTGATGTGAATGCTTGATAATAGTTGATAATTCTTAGAAAAGACACATACTAAGAAAACTTAAGTATGCATACTAATATTCGTACTGTGTCAGAAAAGAGGGAAGAAGATATGACAGAGACAAAGTTCAGAGGAACACTAGGCACAATGGATAAAAGAAAATGCTTATTGACATTCCATTAGAGCATCACCAGAACATTTCAAAGTATTTTAAAGGCAAAGACTTGAAAATAACGTTACAAGAAACATTGTGAATGAGTAGGGGGAAGAAATGACTGACTGGACGTTAGAAAGAACAGAAATGATTAAACGAGCATTAGAGTATTTTGAGCTGAAGTTAAATGGGCTAGTGGAGCCAGAAGACCAAGCAAATGATGTCAATAGCCTGCTGTTAGAAGATATTAGGTCAAACACACACAAATTAAGCCAAGCTTACACACTCGTCAGTACTGGCAATGTAGAGAAGTCGATCCATGAGTACAGAACCGAGGTTTGCAGTGCTTTGCTAACCTATGTTGCAGGTTTGGAAAACTCTAAAAGAAATGCTTGTGAGAAACTTCCAGGGGCTAAGCTTAGTTTTGATCATATTAACAGAGAAATCGAGCTGGCCGACAAACTAAAAAAGGAATTGTGTAAATAGCTAGCTATATTTGAGATGACTAGTATGGTAGAACTAGAATAATATACTTTCTGATAGCGAGTTGGGTTATATTAATTTCCATAGATCGGTAGTACTAACTTTCATAACATGGATGTTAGTAAAAGCTGCAGCAACCACAGAAGACGGTACAGCAGCAGCAGCTGCTACTATTACTTTTAAACATTTACTACACATAATCAACAAGATAGCGTTGTTGATAGATCAAAAGAAGAAACCGTTAAAACAGAGCTACCTATTTCACAATCTTATATGATAATGAAACAAAACAATAAGAATAATAATGTCAATGCGTTTGCTCTAGGCACAGCAGTTTGGCAGGGCTTGATGACCTATTGACGTTATTGCCATATGTGAACATAACGATAACCTCATTATGGCCTCGAACAAACAAATGAACCATAATGGATACTGCTATGGTTGCACTGTTATGCCACTAAATCAAGAATATTAATGTGTTTTGTGTCTTGTTAAATATTTTCGCTCTATTAATTGTTTATTTGTTTATTTATTCATTATTTGGCACTATATCTACGTTTGATGTCACCTCAAATTGAACTCCAATTTGTATCCATTTTTAACAAAGAGCTGAAATCAGTTAATGCTAAGTGTTTCTTGACCTCGTTTGAATTTATCCACCATATGCTGGAATCGATCGTTATCTCTTGTCCATCCATAAAAATTTTCACTGTGCATCTTTTAGCTCCGTCTTATACCAATTTGTCACTATACCTTACACCAGGCATGAACATAAGTTAGGTAGCTTCGTACATATAATTATATTACATATACACAATAAATATCACAGTCATACCGTTATATTTAATGTTGCATTTCTAGGTAGGTTCGCTTTGCGGCGTTCTTGATGATAGAATCAGCAAAACTGCATTTCCAAGAGGAGTTATAGCTGGGACTGATATTATAGGATTAAATCAAGACCTAGGTAATTAAATACCAGATAAATCATGGATGCTTTATCTATTGGAATTATTCAATAAGCAGAATATTGCAATTGAGCTCAATCTTATTTGCCAGTTTGATAATCAAAATTACTTTGAAGCTATATTTAATGGTGTGTATAGATATAGATTCAAAGAAGTATTGCCCATACTTGGCCACTCGTACCTTCGTCAGATAATCATGAATTCACAAAAAGAATGCATTAGTTATCTCCTAGAAGATAGAAATACAAATCAAACAGAAAGGTTTGATCTATACTTGAACACTGCAGTGGGATTTGCTTTTGAAGCATCAAACCTTTTTACTGGAATAGAATGGTGCAATAAAATTGGTAACTTTCCATATGCAATAAGATATCATGTAGAAGTATCCCAGCTTATGTATGGCTCATCAGATAATCCATCAGATCCTGAATCTATAATTTACGGCCCATACAATGCTCTCCTGCCGAGTATCGAAGGATCAAATATGCAATATCCTATTTCATTCCATAATCCCAGAATCGAATCTGGTTGTGTATGCTATGACGTTAAGTCTGGTAACTGCAAAAATGGTATGAAATATCACTCTTTCAAAGAATAACATAATAACAAATACTTATACATAATATCATGCTAGATTGGACCTGTCTATTTAGATTGCCTTCTGATCCATTGAAAGATACTTTTTTGCTTTATAAAAGAGTGACGGAGCAGTATAGAAATCCAGAGATCCTGAAAAAAGTTAGATCGTTAATAGCACAACAGCTTATTTTGAAAACAAAATAAGATAGCGATTTTGTACCATTATTGAAATGGTTCAAAAACGAGTTTATGAAATAGACTCCAAAAGATCCAGTTTGTGAAGTATGCATTAACAGAAGCGATAGTCCTAGTGATGTTAGCCACAGCGGTAGCAGTAGTCGTATGTCAGAAGAAGCAACAGCTGTAGTCCCTATAATGCAACTCAAAAAAATAATAGTATGAAATTCATGGAAGGTGCATAAAGTAGAAGTCTTTGGTTGCAACACTTGTAACTACGAATATACATTTCCTAGATACGGCGAAATTCTAAAGATTTCGGAAACTAAAACTGGAAGATGCAGTGAATGGTCTATGCTTTTTGGAGCTATGTTAAGTAGTTTAGGAATAAAAATAAGAATTGTACATGACTTCCTTGACCATTGCTGGAATGAGGCCATGCTTTCTTTTTCTTATCCTCCTCCTCTTCCTTCTTCAGAAGATGGGCGATGGGTACATATAGATTCTACCTTAGATCATCAATCTCATTGAATCATTCACACTATTATGAAGATATTGGAGAAAAGAATACCAATATGTGTTGGGCTTTACTGCAGATAATGTAGAGGATATCACTAAAACATACACACTAAAATGGGAAACTATACAGCAACGAAGATTGAAAAACAGAAATAATGCAATGGATTTTCTAAACTTTATTCCAAAATATGATAGTAATAGCATCATGGCCTGCCAGATTAGGAGTTTGTATAGATGCGAGATGGACACTTAGAACCAAAAGACAAGATAAGTCTCCTAGAGAAGGTGTGGTGTGCTCTAGAAAGATATTTTTGCGATGTAGGTTTTTTTATTTTTAATCTTTGATCAGATCTGAATAAGACTCAAGGTGAACGCTGGTGATTCTATCGCGAATTTTACATCTTTTTGATAAGTCAACCACCTGAATATAATGACGACTGGCATGTATTTGAAGCGAGACCAGGTTCTACATCTTAGCATACTAAAGCAGCGGGGGCTTCTTCCAGCCACTCTAGTGCCAGTCGTCTTCTAGCATAGAATTATTTCTTTTATAATAAGCAGTTGGACAGGAATTTACCTGATAAAGCAGATATTAAGAGAAAAGAACATTGGTTTATTACTTCTGCTTTCAGTAGTGAGATACGATACTATGAAACTCATAAT
>JBKPMB010000015.1:0-3236 GCA_046731995.1 Thermoproteota archaeon
CATGTCATAAATTTCTGCTGCTCTTTTACTAGCTATTGCGGCCCCCTCCGTAATCTCTTTTTCTTTAATAAGCTTTACAGCACCTGCAGTATCATATGTTGGAACAGGTTCTAATCCCTTGGTTTGTAAATAACTTCTGCATTGACCAAGAGCCTGCGGATGTGAGTACGCTAATTTTATCGTTGAACTTGCACGCTTATTTGTAATAAGACAATGTCTGATTCTCTGATAAATTTCACCTGATACGAGCATGTCTGTAAGGAACAGCAAATCATAAGTTTCACTTATACTGCCTTCGATAGAATTTTCGATTGGAACAACTGCAAAATCTACTTTGCCTGTTTCTATGATGTCGAATACTTCTTGAAAGGATCTCATAGGAACCAATTCTGCATTTGAAAAATACTGTAAAGCAGCCATTTCGCTATATGCACCTGGTTCACCTTGGAAAGCAACTCTCTGCTTTACCATGACTAGTCTATTAATCTCTAATTATTGTTATTACCTATTCTGTGAATCAGTTTGAATGTCTCTTTGCCATAATCATTGGTTAACTTGCGTTCTTCATACGAGCCGCATTCGATACATTTTACCGTGTTATTCACTCTGACAGTGTCGCCACCACAATTAAAACATAGAGCATAAAGAACGCCAAATTCTTTTTCATCTATTGTAATATGTATAGTTGAATTTAACAGACTGATCACTCTGCCTCTCACAATATCGCCTATTCTAAATATGATTCTACTCCGTCGATCTCCTCGGTCGCGACCAATACTGGCGCCTCCTCCTAATCTTGTGGATGCGATGGCAGAAAATCCTGCCTCTGACTTCTTATCGTTTATATATAATATCCTCACTGAAAACATATTTCCAAATAACATTTCTATATATCCAATTATTATGTCCCCAATTTTTGGCAACATAGGTGAGTTTTTTTGGTCAATCTTGACGACACGCCTTTTGAAATCATAAATCTTAACGCCAAGAGCAGTTGATCTGACCGACCCATTATGTATATAGGTGTTTTTTCCTGCTTCAAATTCTTCAATAGCTGCTACCTGTTCTCCAGGCAATATTGGCGATGTGGTAATCTTTTCTCTTCTCATATCATGCGAAATCATTAGATAGTTTGAAAGTTATAACTGTTACAGGACCATATATATGAAAAAGACACGTAAATATGCCATTTTATATACAAATAAAGTAGAAATTATATTAATAGTAATGATATTGTTTCAATATGTGTAAAACTATGTCTATTCAAATTCCATATGCTTTGCAACAGCCCCTCATCAATTGATATGTACATAATTCAGCATTGTTTGCACCATGAAAAACGTTGGTAGAACAAGCTGTTCCCTGTCATACTATAGTAAATCTAGTCAGAGAGGGTACTATCTTTTTGCAGGGAAGAGCAGATGATCGTGATGGAGTCTAGAAGCATTTTGTAGACAAGCTAAAGATGGGGAGTCAAAGATAACATTATATTTTGTATATATTGCATTAACTCTTGCATCATTCATAAATTTCCAATCATGGTTTTAGGATCGACATCATTGTACATCTTTTTACTGATGATGATAATAATAATTGGCGGACTATCATCCAATATTTAATAATTCGAATATATTTTTAGCAATGGCCTTAGTTTAAAGCCCTCTTTGACTATGGTATATTTACAATTTGCCTCGCTATGAGGTAAACTAATCGTACAACTTCTATAACTACATATGCTCATATTTCTATGAATGCTATTTCGATTATTTTGGTAAATTATAGATTTGAATATATTACTGTACTTTTATCCTTAAAATGATTAAATTGCAGACTCTCCTCTCTTGTTAGATCCAATGTCTATCGCATCTTCTATGTCCGATACAAAGATCTTTCCTTCTCCCGCCAAGCCACTACTAGTGCCTTCTAAAATTTTATCTACTACTTTATCTACTAGCGAATCATTGACTACTAATGCAATTGTAGCATTCACATTAAATTCTGGAGTATAATTTGAAGTTCCTCTACCAGAATGCATACTTGGTCTTGGAACCTGTCCTCTTCCTTTTGAATCAAAATATGTTAAACCGCCTAGATCCAATTCCTTTAATGTAGCAAAGACTCTTTCTAATCTCGCCTGCGGTACTATTGCCTCGATTTTTTTCATAATATAGGATACCCATCGACTATTATTGAATCTTTTATTAAAATATTATGTAATGCTATGTAAAATACATATATTTGACAGCTTGATACTATCTTTGTTAATATTTCGGATTTATAATTAGGAAAAAGCTGCAAATAAATAATACAAAATTAATGAACTTCAAAACCTATTGACTAATACACAAAACACTCTAATGCTCTTGTCATCCTTCATTTAAGAAATGGCAACTTTTGTGCTGGTTCATGGCTCTTGTCATGGGGTATGGTGTTGGAAAAAGGTTATTCCTCTGCTTCACAAACATGGTCACGATGTATACACTCCTACTCTTACTGGCCTAGGTGAGCGAAGCCATTTGGCAACTAGAGGGACTGGATTGGATACTCATGTAGTTGACATAATTCAAGTATTAGAATATGAAGACCTTAATGAAATAATCTTAGTTGGTCATAGTTATGGAGGATTAGTTATAGGTGGCGTAGCAGAGAAACTGCCTGAGAGAATTAGACGCCTTGTTTATCTTGATGCGTACATACCACAAGGCAATAAAAGTGCATTTGATATAGTACCAGGTTTAGAAACGATTTACAAGCAAAGGGCATTAAAAGAACAAGGTAGGGAATGGTTAGTTGCTTCATACACGCCAGAAGAGTTCGGTGCGACAGATAGTATTGATATTGAATGGATGAACTCCAGATTATGTCCTATGCCATGGCATACCCATGACCAACCACTAAGAATAATTAATCCTGAAGCCAAAAAACTTCCTAAAAGTTACATATCTTGCACTGAATTTGGATATTCTCAGCTTAGGGTTCAAAAGTCATCTGCAGACTGGGATTATCATGAATTAAAAACTGGACATGATGCAATGATTACTGTACCATGCAAATTAGTACAAGTGCTCGAAGCACTAGTATAGAAGTTATTGATAACTGAGCATGTCTTATTATCTAACAATTAACCATGTTAATCAATGTTATATAATCTATTTATTTGTATTATTATCATATTGAGTGATATTTGAGTATGTTAAAAAACCTGCAACATTCCATTACCACAATAGGTGTGTCTC
>JBKPMB010000016.1:0-7667 GCA_046731995.1 Thermoproteota archaeon
TATTGCTGTGATAGCAATTCCTGCTAGTATCGCACTACCATTCTGCTTTTTATTCATTATTGAAAAATGACGGCGCCTTTAAATTTATTTGTTTCCGTGCTCTGTTCTGACACTACATTCGATTTCCATCTTCTATAATAATCATACTATAAATCATCTTACTACAGAACTCTGTTAACATATGTTATATAACATTTCCATATAAAACTACGACAAGTTATTAGGTAATTACATAAAAAATTGTATAACAAGGTTCCAAAAGTCCCTTTCTAGCATGAAAACCACGTGTTTTATCGCCAGCGCTTTACTGATATGCACATATACTTTACATCTGCCTATGTGCAGCATTTGTTATGCACTAACTGCTCTCTTGAAGAACCCAACCTGCTGGAAAAAATTTGGCTGCGTTTTCTTCATCTCCAACAGCCGTTGCGTATCTCCAGATCTCTATTTTTTCATCAACACTTACTTTTGATTTTATTTTATTCAAAGCTTCTATTTCTTGTTGCAAGCCATTCTTTTCAACAATTGTAGTCGAAAACTGATGGCAAAAAGCACATTTACCGTCTAAGAATACCGATTTGCAATTCTCTTCAATAACAGGATAAGATATGCAGGCAAGTGGTCGTTGATCATAGATCTTACATACAAGACCACCATGTGGCGACCTTTGGGAGGCATCAGTTTCAAGAAAAGGACAGCAGTTACCATTTAAGTTCTTTCCCATCATTTGATAAGCAATTATTTTCTTCGGACCGTCACCTTTGACATTCCTTCCAATTCCTAATCTAGGCATAATTTTTATGTTTATGCCGTTTCTAGCAGCTATATCTCTGACTCTTGATCTTTCTTCAGGCATAATCAAAACTCCTATTTTCCCATATTCAACAGAAGGGTAATACTCTCTATACATACAGCAATCTGAGCATTCTTTGACACAGCTAAACTTTCTGAGCATTGGTATCACTTCTGTTTTTGCAAATGCAATTCCACTCTATACTATCGAATGCAAGGTTCCAGTACTGCAAGAATTTGATATCATAAACTGACTTTGATTTCTTCAAAAGCTCAAGCGAAAATTTTTCATCATTCTCTCTTTTCTTGCTCTTTGCATTTTCTTTGTAAATCCCAAAGCGTAAAGTGGCCTTATTTTCACAGCCTTCCTTAAAACGCTGATAGTTTTCCGATATTGGAACGCTTTTTACAAACCCTGTGTTATCATCTTTGTAGTCTGAACCACCATAAAGAATAAACCAATAATTGTCATCTTCCTCAATGAACCTAAGTTTTATTTTGTGATCAGGCCACCATTCGATGGTTTTTTTCCACAGTTTGAAGGCATACATCCTATCCTCAAACATTGGAAAAACATTCATATAAATATCGTAGTAACGATAACCAACACCAATAAAATTGTTGAGCCACGTTATTTGATTATTATTATTAGTCATAATATGAGCTAATCCATTAATACCTGATAGCAATGAGGTATATGTCTATTTCTGGATAGAAGAATAGTGTAAATTATAAAACGCATTTTTAAGCCTTAACCTCTCCTTCTCCTTAATAACAACTATTTCATTTAGTAAATTTCGCTAGCTAAAAACATAGACCCAATATCAAATCATAATTCTTTCTCTACTACTTCAATATGGCATTGATGGCCTCTGTGTTCCTTATCCAGCATAGATGCTTCCTCATTTGAAATTGGAAATTTTCCGTCGTGGAGATATGATTCACCTTCTTTTTCCAAAATGACTTTTTTGCAACTATCGCAGATTAATTGCTGCACTATCATATACCAGAAGATCAATACCATCAATACAATATTTTAGAGTATCTCCTTCTGTGTATCTTAATAAAAGATTGCGGTTTGTACCAACTTTTCTATTTGCTAACCAACAGGATCTTTAAACAATTCTCATCATCTGCAGGGTAAAGCCCCGCATGTTGAACTATATTATTATTTATTAATTATTATTCATTCACCAATTAGTTTTACCAGTACTCTCTTATTTCGTTGGCCGTCAAATTCACCATAAAATATTTGCTCCCATGGACCAAAATCCAATTTGCCATTTGTAATTGCTATAACAACCTCGCGACCCATTATTTGACGCTTCAGATGTGCATCTGCATTGTCTTCACCTGTTCTATTGTGTTTGTATTCATTTGGAGAATAAGGTGCTAGTTTTTCTAGCCATCGATCAAAATCATCGTGCAAACCACTTTCATCATCATTTATGAAAACACTTGCAGAAATATGCATTGCATTTATCAAACATATTCCTTCCTTGATTGTGCTTTCTGCAAGAATTTTTTGGACTTTTGGCGTAATATTAATGAAGGCACGTCTTGATTCGGTATTGAAAGTAAGATATTCTGTTTTTACTTTCATACTTGTTCTCAATTGAGTGGTGGCGACGATGGCGGAGAAAAAGAATTTATGGTTCCTGATGGCGAGGATTGCGACGTTTCAGTATCTTTTCTTCTTCCCATTTTATTGAAGAATAAAATTGCAAGGATAACAACTATAATAATATAATTTACCGGGGGACTGATGATTTTAGTCAGTAATCCAATTCCAGGAATAACATAAGCTACCTTGCCAATATACTGCTGGGCTCTAATTGGATAATCTACTCCAGGAATTGAAGATGGATTTGCATCGCCTTTTGTTCTGATGATTCTCTCTCCTTCAAAATTGTTGTAAATCTCAGCAACCCTGTGAACAATTACTCTGTCCTGTCCAGTAGGTCTATGAAATACTATAATGTCACCAACCTTCAAACTATTAAATGAACCAGCACCGCTGTTGTCTCCAGTGCCATCTTTTACAATCAGTACATCATTAATATTAAGAGTAGGAACCATACTTCCACTAGAAACTACATAAAATGGATTATTTGTTCCAAATACAAAGCGTAAACCTAACCAAACGATTGCAACTCCGATAACAACAATTGCAATATCTTTAACTGCTCCTGGAACCTTCGATTCGCCTTTCTTTAACAATTTGAAATTTTTATCACTTTGTTACTTAGATAAACCTTTAGTTTTGATCTCAAAACGCTGTATACACAATTGATGGCGGGAAATATGTTATTATATGTTTTCAACTGCTGTTGGACACTATACAATGCGATATATTTGATTCACGAATATGCGAACAACTTTGATCAGTATAATTAATTCCTGAAAGCTTTAAGATAGTCGGTACTCGATCATAACCATACAATATGGATGCTTTTGAATGTTTATCAACAAAGCTTGAAGTGAGGGAATTCAGTTCACAGGATGTCCAGTCTGAAATAAGGTTAAAGATTCTTGAAGCTGCAAGGCTAACAGGCACTGGCCTTAATACCCAGCACTGGAGGTTTATCATGGTTAAAGATAAAAGTAATCTTAAGAGGCTGGCACAGGATAGCACAAGTGGAAGCTGGGTTGCTGGTGCCAATTTTGCAATAATAGTTCTAACAAATCCCAAATACAACTTTCATTTGATTGATGCTGGGAGAGTAGTGCAGAATATGCAGTTAGCAGCATGGAATCAAGGAATAGGTTCAGGCCTCTTCACAGGAATAAATGAAGCACAGCTTCGAAACGACTTTGAAATTCCGGAAACACTTAGTCCTACAGTTATAGTAGGATTTGGACATCCTGCAAGAATGTTTACAGGTAAGAGAAAAAACCGTATGCCACTTAATGAATTAGTTTACTATGAAAGATACGGCAATTCCAGATGACATAACTAATGTTGAGTACTCAATCAGGTAATAAATATACAATACGTTAAGTATTGTGACAAAAAAGAATTGGTCATAAGCTATTTTATCTAATGCTAGGATGTTCTAATAATTTTGAAATTAATTATCAGTACTCCAGCCCATTTTATGTATCGTAATATATAAAAAGAAGGAAGAGGTTAGAAAATAAAACAAACCTGGCTTTTGTTTTTTTGCTTGATCACTACTTATTTGCTCCAGCAGCGCCTTGCTCGTAATCACTACCTGTTTCGGCAGCACCAGCAGTCCCTTTTGTCATACCACTTCGTCTAGCCTTCTCTGCTGCGTCGTGGCTACTTGTAGTCGTCTGTCCTGACTCTGAGATTCTCTCACTCATTTCTCTTTTTACAGCTGTTGGTTCATGCTCCTTTATTTTAGCAGGAGTCATTGGTTCTTTCTCTCTATATTCTGTTAATGGGTCATCTTTTCTGCCAACCTCTGTACCAGGACCACCTTCTTCAAATCGTCTAGACTCTTGGTTGGTTCTAGCTTTACTTGAAGCAGTAGGAGATGAAACACCTTCTTTAGCTTTGCTAGTTGTTTTTTCTGTAGCACCCTTTACTTTGTCTTTAGCGCCTGTTAATTTTCGTTTAAGTTTCTCTGCCACCTTGCCCATGTAATTATATTATTATTATTCACTGTATTAATTGTTGTAGGTGTAATGCATATATAACTAAGATATAGAACATTATTCATTTAATTCTTTATTGAATGTTACAATTTTTTAGAGTTTTACATCTCTAACTACTACATTTATAACCATATTCTTTTTTTATATAATAAATGCCTATATAAAAACGGAATCGAGTATTGCGTTTTTTATTACATCATTTTCTCTGCACATCACTTGTATTGTATTCATATATCGATATCTTATTATCTTTGTTCGCACTTTGTTGAAATGTGGCCAGGTTGATTTTATTTGAAGCATCATAAATCTTGTGAATTTGTTTAGCAGCGAGGTCGTTTCTTGACATAGCGTCAATGAGCCCAGGATCGACTATTAAAAGAACTCTTTCGGTTTTATATGGCGTCTTATCATAGTATATTTTATAATCATGATCTAGATGAAATACATACTGTGGTATCCATAAATAAAATGCATCGCCTATTATGCTTACTCTGCTATTGTTATTATAAATACTCCTCTGATTATCATTCTCTAAATATTGTACAATTAATGCTGCTGCCTTGAGGGAAGAGAAATTAGCATTGGTTGTTACCAATATACTGGTGCTAACAAATCCTACAATACATATTCCCGAAGTTATAACAAATGGAAGCGAGATTTTCTGAATTATGTTTTTGCTAATTTTGTTTGATAACGATTCAATCAATGTAGCAGCTGCAATGCAAAAAGATGGTAGCAATGGAATTAGATGATATAATGACACATATCCAATAAAGTATAGGAAAATCATCAATGGAAAGGCCCACAGGAAAGGGAGGAAATCCTTTTTTATGCTTGCAAAAAATATGCCAGCTATGCCGGTTATTAACAGAATTGGATCATACTTAAAAAGCACATTGATGGAATCGAATAATGGCTGGCTTTCTCTATGAGTCTGCCATAAAATACCATCTGTAAAGAAATTAAACGTACCAATCGATATACTGTATGCTGGCCAAATCAATGGTACTAATATTACAGGAATGAACCACAACCGAAGTGGTGTGATTGTATCTCTATCATGATTTTGTCTATAAATAATGAAGCTTACTGCGGGAATCATAGTGAACGCGGGAATTTTTGTAAATATTGCAAGTCCCATAAAAATGCCGGATAATAATATTGTAAGATATGTTTTATTTTTATTATTATAGTTATTTTTGAAATTTCCTGTACATATAGCAAATAATAACGACAATAGAAGTAAAGTAAGCTCGATATTGTCTAGCAATATCCATCTTAACATAGTAGTCGATGGCATTACCGCAAAAAGAACAGACGATATCAGAGCGACTTTTCTATTATAACAATATTCAGATATCTTGTAGATAATAAAAGTGTCGACAACAGCAAGTGTTCCCATTAAAATACGCGGAATAAAATAAAGCATTTCAATTATGTGCCATAGGTCAACAATAGATGAAGTAATTAATAGATGAGGATATGCTATAATTCCAAATACTCCTGCTAAAAATAATTGTCCAAAGTACGGGTGATCATAAAACGTTGATTCTTCTTGTGGGCCTTGATAATTTAGCACATGCATAGCTCTCCGCATGTATATACCTTCATCGAAGTACAAAGCAGGGAATCCTGTAGGGTTCCAAAAATGAGTAAAGGCAGATAATATCATAGGTATACACAAAAATAATATGGATACACCACGTTTACTTTGAATAATCAACTATTTTACACAAGTCTGATCAATTACTAATATAATAAATCATGAGCACATGATCTCACGTATTAAGAGATGAATTTTTTAATCAAAATAAGAAAGCGAATATCCTCATGGTTCATCTTTGTTATTCTTAATACAATCATCTTTCGAATGTATCCTTGAAGAGTTATTAGAATTATAGATATGATTGTCTAAATGATCTGCTGTAGCGGTTATACTAGAGGAGACTGTTTTTGAATTGGTTGCTATCGCTTGAAATCTACGTCTTATCTTGCCTTCCACATACATGATGATAATTATATAGACTCCCAGCCAAGGAAGAAACATAATTTCACCAGCAACAGAATGAAATGATTCCCATTCATGAACATTAGTTGTTATTATCAATGCAAATACTGACAATGAAATTATACGGATTAGATTTACTGTTGCTGTTCCTATCGTGCCAATTAAAAAATATATAATTTTTCTTTGAACAGGAATATGCATTTTGAAAAGGAAGGCAAGCATCACTAGCGTATAGATGATCATACTGTGAACACCTGCCGAAGGCCAAAATACCTGTAGCGCAAACGGTCCGTGCAAACCATTCAATACTAATAGATTACCTTTGGCGATCGCAGGAATACCTGGTCCAAGGTTCATTATATGATCATCTATAAACCTTATTACAGCCTGATCTATCTGTAAATATCTTGGTACAATTAATTGTAGAGGACCAAGGCTGTCATAAGGAAAAAATGCATCAAGTGATAGAATTACGGCACTTCCAATTAAATAGATGGCGCCTGCAGGAGCGACCTTGTACCACTTTTTTCCGAACAGTACTCCTAGCGAGGAGCCTACAAAGAGTCCCATTACGATAAAGTCCCACATCCATTCCCAGCTATCAACTAGCTGAACATTGTATAGGTGTGCAGCAGAAACAATTAAATCTCTTAGACCAAACGATAAAGATATAAAATATCCTATGGTGATTGCTGACAAACATATTACTATGCCTATCCTCTTACTGCTGATTTTATGATGTGTATCAATTAGCTCCACTGCAATGAAAACCATTGCAAATAGAAAGCCACCGCGTCCTTGATTCCATGAAAGACTAAAAGTATCAGGATATGCTATAAGAGTGAAAAGAATAGGAAAGACAAGAACTACTATAACAGATAAACTTGAATTGAACAGGAATGTGTCTTTTCTAGTAATATCATACCAAGACTTGCTGCTTTCAGAAAGAGCTTGTTTTCCTCTTTTTTTCCTGAACAAACGACATGTTTTAGACTCTGTTCAAAGATAAAAATGTATTACTGATTATTTCAAGATAATGATATGATCAGTACAAAGAATTTTTATCATCACCTATATTTTTACTGCTGTATATACATTTGTTATAAATCCTATAACGATATTGTTTAGGATCATAAAATAGTTACGCACAGATCCTTTTGATGGGATTATGAAAATGCAAACGTCGATATACCAACTGTCTCCAGAAATTGCGATATTTCATCATTTGTAAGTTCAACTAGTC
>JBKPMB010000017.1:0-4500 GCA_046731995.1 Thermoproteota archaeon
GGGTCTCATAGCTACAATAGTCATCCTTGCCGCAAGTGCGGTATTAACATTAACGGATTTTGGAAATCCTGGTATAGCTCAAGGTCAATCAAATACTACATCCTCATCATCTTCATTATCATTAACACCAGAACAAAAAGATGCAATATGTAATCCTAATAATCCATCATCAAAACTCTCCTGTTAATACAACTGAATCAAAGATTTGTGGTATCCGCTAGTTATTCTTACTCTTGTTAGATGGATCATCTGTAGCTGCAGTGTAAAGCGAAGTGTTCATTAGAACAGTGTATCCCTTTATTTATTGATGTAAATTGCTGTTACAAGGGATCATCATCAATATACATTATTAATTTATACTATATGTCAGTTCGTTAGTGACCTTTGCAAGTTATTCATAATGTGTTATTTTCTTGTTTGTCCGCTCATTCATTCAAATACGTAAAAACAAGTTATAGGTTATAGCCTATATCACATCTACATCGTGGGGTTGGCTTTCCATATATCCTGCCGAAGTCATTTTGATAAATTCTGCGTTATTGTGCATTTCTAGAATTGTTTTTGCGCCACAATAGCTTAAACCGGATCTTAAACCACCCACTAGTTGTCTGATGATTTCAACTACGCTACCCTTATAGGGAACCATTGCCTCAACTCCTTCTGGAACGTAATCATTTAGATCGTCTGAAGAATCCACCACTTGGGGACCCCTTTCTCTATATCTTCTGCCAAGCGAGGCATAGAATGATGCCATCCCTCTATACATTTTAAATTTTTTCCCATTCTTGATCATGGTCTTTCCAGGACTTTCATCAGTTCCACCAAACAGACTGCCAATCATTACAGAAGATGAACCCGCTGCAAGTGCTTTTGTAGCATCTCCGGAGGTTCTAACACCCCCATCGGAGATTAAAGGGACCTCATGCTCTTTTGCAACTTTAACACTGTCTATAATTGCAGTTAGCTGAGGAACGCCGGATCCAGTAATTACTCGAGTAATGCAAATTGATCCCGATCCCACGCCAACCTTTACGGCGTCTACTCCAGCTTTAATAAGATCTTTTGTACCTTCCCTAGTTGCAACGTTTCCTGCAATAAGCTCGCAGTTAGGAAACGCTTTTTTGATCATAAGTACTGCATTTATTGCGTTCTCACTGTGGCCATGAGCAATATCCACTACTACGGTATCTGAGCCTGCATCCAACAGTGCTTCTGTACGTTCTAGGTAATCACCCTTTACGCCTACTGCAGCTCCAACAAGCAATCTTCCCTTTTTATCTTTTGAAGCATACGGATACTGATCCATTTTTAAAATGTCTTTACTTGTAATGAGTCCAACGATTCTATTACTACTGTCAACCACAGGTAATTTTTCTATCCTATGATTATGTAAAACCTCCTTGGCCTGTTCTATTGTAATTCCTTCCTTAGCAGTAATAACATTTTTGCTCATAAGATCTGAGATTTTGCTCTTGTAATTTGTTTCAAAAGTGATATCTCGTCGAGTAATAATGCCTGCAAGCTTTCTATTATTCTCTTCAACTAACAGACCTGAAACCCCATATTGAAGCATCAGATTATCTGCATCTTGAACACTCATATCCGGTTTGATAGTGTATGGCTGTTCTATGATAACAGATTCAGAACGTTTTACTTTCAGAACTTCATCTACTTGATCTTCAATAGTCATAAATCTGTGAATAATGCCAATGCCTCCCTCTCTTGCTAACGCAATAGCCATGCCAGATTCAGTAACAGTATCCATATTTGCACTGACAAGCGGTATATTGAGTGTAATATTGCGAGAGAGTTTTGTTTTTAAATTAGTCTGAGATCTGGAAATTATAGGAGATCGCTTAGGGATAAGAAGCACATCATCAAACGTCAGACCTTCTTTAATTTCCAATATTTCCTTCCTGATTAGTAGATATTAGCATTATAAGCGTTTTCCTAGTTATAGAGTACGCATTTTACAAGCTTTTAATTAACTGTACATTTAGGACCAAGCTACTATATCTCTTCTGTTTGCCATCCAAACATAACTAATACAGTACAATATAGTTTTATAATACATATAATTTCTGTCTTCACCTCATTGTCCAATTTAACGGACAAATTCAGAGCAGTATTGTTAGCATGGGATTACGGTACCGGAGCAAAACCATTTACAGACCACTTTCCGAAGGCAATGTTTCCATTAGATGGAAGCCCAGTAGTAGATTACTTTGTAAGATTCTTGTCACGCGTTTCATAATTAGCGAAATAATAACAGTATGCGATTTTGACCGATTTGGAAAACAGATAATTAACTATTTCGAGAGAAATGATTCAGTACTAGGGAAATCTATTAAGTTTGTAGAAGATAAAAAGAAATGAACAGGTGGCTCTATTCTTGAGGTTGAATGACACATTGAGCCGGACTAATACTTCTTGGTCTGGTTCGCAGACAATCTTTCAGTATTGAAGGTAGAGGGTATATACGAGAGTATATCTCATAAGATCAAAAAACAATTGAGTAATTATTGGAATGATTGCAACTCGAAAAAAAGACGTGAAGAAACAGGCAGAGTGATATTGGAAAACTCAAGTCAAAAGCACTGATAGAAGTAATACAATGCCATTAAAATCAAGGAATTAATGGAAAAACATACCTTCAGTCTAGAACAACCAGAAGCACTTGGCATATACGTATTTAGCAAACATATCTTCAAATATCTACACAAAAGATCAAACGAAGGATATAGCAGCCTCAATTCGTCTCATGACATATTAAACAAAATTCCTAGTAATTCGGATCTATTTTCTTACTATAGTGGTGATGACGTAGCAGATCCATTCATTTATAATAAACACTTACCCCACATACCTTGGATTAAGTAATACATTCAAGCGCTAATAATATCATATGTTTCACTAAAGGATTATTTTATAACTTTATTAGAAGGATAATGGTATTAATTCATATTTGGTATTACTAGGACTTTTGTGTGGATTAGGTATTAAAGGCGGACTTATGCTGGGTCTAACTGCAGCTGAGATTTTAACGTCATACTGGAATTTTAGATATAGATCATCATATCCTCCAAAGGTATATGCTTTCAATAGAAGAATTCATCATGGCGAGATAGGTGTATTATTAGCATTATCTTCTTTATTCTTAAGAAGGAGCACTCCTATTGCAAGTCTAGCTGCAACACTGACAGGTATTGGAATAGGACTTGTCAAGGATGATCGTGCAGACATAGCAGACTGGTTCAGACAAAGAAAGAAAGAAAACAATAGGCATACAGATGAACTAAAAGATGACAATTTCCAAAGCAGTAAAACTAAACGATCATAATATAGTGCTGTTCTAGTACTAGCAAAAGATATTTAATTTCACGATCACATCCAAGGCAATGGGATTGGACTTTATAAATTCACATAAAAGATAGACAGACAGAGTTGACAACAATTTGTATGACTCTTGTAAATTACACTCATATCTCTATTAAATTATTTCACTCTGCACCTGAAGTTTTCAAGATAATTTAAGTTAAGAGTCACGAATATTTTGTGTAATTTTAGCTTTCATTTCCGAAGTCATCTCCTCTTGTTTTATGGCATGTACTTCCCATATGTGCTGTTTAACATTATTTATAATGTCTTGCTCTCTTTCTCCTTCTATCACATAGCCACAATCTAACCCAATATCGCGACAAGCTAATTTTTTCATTTCCTTAGTATACCAGACAACACTGCTAATAATTATCTCTTTAATATGAATTTGGATTATAATAATATAAGTGAAACTTATATAATATCATCTTAGTATTATAATAATAATCTATATGTCAGATTCTGCTGAAGTTGAATTACATTGGATAGGTCATGATGGATTCAAAATACTTGGCAAAGACACGAGTAATAACGATGTTACAATATATATTGATCCATATCAACTTTCAAAGATGCAACAGAATAAAAATGATGCAGATGTTGTTTTAATATCTCACAATCACTATGACCACTTAAGTATAGATGATTTAAAACACATTATAAGCAAACAAACAAGTATAATTGCGGCCAAGGAATGCAGTGAACAATTAAAAGAAATGGATGTACGGGAAGTGAAAACCGTAATGCCAGGAGATAAAATAGTTATTCGAGATATTCCAATTGAAACTGTCCCAGCTTACAATACGAATAAAAAATTTCATCCAAAGGCCGACGAAAAAGTTGGCTACATTTTAACTATAAATAATCAACGTATATACCATACTGGTGACACAGATATAATTCCTGAAATGAGATCGATTAACCCTGACATAGCATTTGTTCCTGTATCAGGAACATATGTTATGACAGCAGAAGAGGCTGCCCAAGCAGTAGATGAATACATTAGACCTAAAAAAATTGCAATACCTATGCATTATGGATCAATTGTTGGCACAGACAAAGATGCTGAAAGATTCACACAACTTGTTAATATATGTAAAACTAAAATCTTGGAACGAGAAT
>JBKPMB010000018.1:0-13135 GCA_046731995.1 Thermoproteota archaeon
TCATGATTCTCTGATATATCATTGCTCTATATGATTCAGTATTTTTGCCTGAAATCTTTTGGTTTTAGTGGGTTTATAATAGGTTCAATGTAACAAAGGGTGCGGTCAGGAAATCTATTTTGATGCAAACAACAAGAGTCGGAGTGGCAAATGGAATATATTAAGCAAAGATACAGGATTATCACATCGAAGTCAATAAAAATTATTAGAATAACAAACAAAGATACAGAACGACGGACTAAAACATATGGAATACGCACATATTTGAAATAACAGCAGCTTATACGGCAACTATCATTAGTGGTATCATTGCTCCTTCTTAGCCATTCCTATTCTAGAGTGCCACTTCTGCTTGTACTGTGAATATATAATGTAATAACCTGGCCTGCATAGATACAGCCGTGTTTTCGGTTCATCACGCCAGCCAAGAGCCACTTCCACAAACCCATCTGCCTTGCGATCGCAGATTATACATTTGAACATGAGTGTAGTGCCTAATTCGTAAACATGAATGGTTATTATTTTATGCTTCTTGTCATAGAAAGGTCAATACCTTAGCAGTATTATCAAGGGTTGCAGTTGCAGTTAATTTAATCATCTTCTTGGGCTATATCAAGCTTTGTACCCCGTATCATATCCTTGCATAAATTCAGTAGCATGGAAATCAATTCCTGTTCCTGCTCTATTGAAGTACTTGTGAAATCTAACTTTGCCATCATCGCATTCATATGAAAAGCCATCGCTATATGGTGTAGCAGCTGCTAATTAAGAAGTTGCAATTAGTACAAGTGGTAGTGGTAGTACGGTTGATACAATAACGATATGCTTTCTAGGGATAAAGCCAAGTAGAGTAGGAATGATATTCATATTATGCTATCATCTATCACGTAGATGCATTATAATTACATTTTACCAAATATCTTCTGGTTCTCTTTGCACATAACGGCTGTTAGGTTTTTAGGACAGTAACATTATTTATAGCAGTGTTTATCATGTACGTTAGTAATCTATTAGTATATATCATGATGTTAAATACGTGCAACTTCTTTAAAAGATACAGGAATTATCGTTAGCTACGGATTCTGTTAACCAATGGAAGATGAATAAGTTCAATGTGAGGTTAATTCCAGACCAGTGTTGTTTGCACAATACGCTATCTTCTTAATAAGTCAAAAAATGGAAAATACTCTTCAAATCAGCCCATTAACTTGCTTCAAGTGCTTTGATTCGTTCAGTTACACCTTGCTTTTCCTTGACTAGCTCATCTTGTCAAGAGTGAAAATAGAACACTAGCTTAAAATTGTACACAGAAATTGGAACATTTAAGCTCACAGTTGTGTGATAGCAGAATGATCCATTGGTATTCGTTACCACTTATACATAAGCTATTTTTGCGTACTAATTTGTCGATATTGGAATTAAAGTAGATAATCTCGACTCAAATATTTGGCAAATTTGTCGAGCTAGTAGAGAGCCTGACTACAACAAAAATGGAACAGCTAAAGCTAGGATTTTGTTATTGTACATGACCCATTGACATTCAAGGATCTGATGAAAAGAATTCTTAGGTATAGCTATTTGTTGGAAGGTTAATGCAATTGATAGGCTAACAAATTATACAAACGATAGGAGACTAAATAACTATTTGATGCACTTAGATACTAATATGCTCATAATCATTTATGGCGATAACTTAATGTCTAACATAGACAAGAAAGAAGGAGAAGAAGAGCTACAAAAACGGGAAGAATCAGCAACCGATTCTGGTAACACGTTGTTTTCGGCATACAAAAGCAACTGGGAGTGTACTATTTGTAATAAAAAATTTAGTAGCCTATATATACTAAATTATCATAGGCTGTTAGAACATAGCAAAGACAAGAGGCCTCCAATTGGTGTAGCATGAAATGTGTCGCTGTCGATTCAGTTGGCCATCCATTACGTTTGAACGTGCAAAACGATAATGCTCTATATAACGTAGGTAGCGTTATATGCATAGTTTTGAAAAGACGAATTTTCAAAGTTTATTAATGGGAAAATTAGCAGTCTAGTTGCTTTAGGACATAATAAAAAACATATTAATGAAAATGATTGTCGGAGCACCAAGAATTGAATAATAAAACACAAATAAGCGAAGAGAGCTCGCCAAAAGAATACTGTACTTGGCAGGAAATAGAAGTACTAATAGAGAACCTTGTACGTACGATGCGAAGGTCAGACAAGAAGTATGATGTGGTGTTAGCGATTACAAATGGAGGCATTATTCCAGCCAGATTGATCGCACGAGAACTAGACGTTAACCATATACAATTCATACTACTCAGAAACAAAAAGTTGTATGCACAGGACAAGATTCCTTTACTTAAAGGCAGAAAATATCTTATTGCTGATGATATGTATGACACTGGTAACACCTTTAATAAGGTCTCTGCGATGGTAAAAGAATTTGATTGTGACTTCGCATTTCTTATGAGCAGATACAAAAACAGTAATTCATCATTAGTTGCAAAAGTGTTAAACCATGAGAAGTGGATTGTATTCCCATGGGAGGAAAAACGTTACTAATAGTATTTTAAATAGATGGATGGATTATGTTTAACCTTGGATAGTTTACTCGTTTCCTTAGGAAAACCTTGATTGTTGACAGTAGATTTGAAGGATTGACCTGGCAACATGCCAGAAAATATCCTATTTGACAATATAGAACGTAAGTATAATGAATCTATTTTGGGAAGGTTCGTAGCAACAAACTTGCTTTTATCTCCAAAACGTTTTTGTGGTATAATTCCATTGTACTTGACTTTACTTCTATACGTGAGCCTCGTTAAAGGGCCACATATACTATCTTATCCTGAATTCTAATACTAGATTTCCATTTTTTTTGTGACTATTGAGGGAACAATTGAAATAAGCATAATAACTGCTGAGATAAAGAAAGCAAAATGAATCGAGCTTAAAAATTTAGTAACTATGGAAGTGGTTATGACTGCGGAAGAATACGATGACGTTTGAAATGAACCTGAAAATAATTGCTCAGCAGCATGCAGTGGAATAATATTGGTCATTATTAGAAATACTAACCCGATACTAAAGGAGTTTCCCATCATGACAAATGTAGTACTAATACCTGCTGACACTCCTCTTCTAGAAGGAGGCACAGAAGTCATTATCGATGCTCTATTTGGCGAGGCAAATATGCCCATACCTGCACCTATCATAAGAAGTGGGATTACAATTTCATAAAAAGATGTTGTTATGCCTATTTCTGTAAGGATAAAGAAACCCACTGCTGATATCAATAAACCTATCGATGCAAAAACTCTTAGTTTAAATTTATCATATAACCATCCGCTTAACGGTGCAAACACTGCCAATGCTGCAGAAACTGGAATCAAATAAATTCCTGCCTCTAGCGAATTAAGTCTCATTGATGGTCCTTGAAGATAAAATGACATAATAAGCGTCAAAGCTCCTCTTGCAAGAGCGTTAAGAAATATTGCTATATTTCCACCTGTGAAAGGCCTAATTTTAAATAAAGATAAATCAAACATTGGTTTAGGTATTTTTTTCTCTATGATGATAAACAATACAAGTAATGACAATCCGCTTATTATAAGCAGAAAAATTTCAATTGGAGTCACAATTCTAAAATTGGCTAAAGTTGCACCTATTAGGATCATAGATAACCCTCCTGCGAATGTAATATTTCCGAGCCAGTCGATTTTCTCCTTTCTTATAACACCTAACTCTCTTAGCTTGGCGTAAGACCAAATAGTAGCAAATATGCCTATGGGCAGATTAACCCAGAAGATCGATCTCCATCCTAAATATGATGTCAAAAAACCTCCAAATACTAACCCAATTACTGAACCTATGACAATAGACGTTTGATTTAACCCTAGTGCTCTAGCTCTTTCGTTTTCCTTGAATGTATCAGTGATTATTGCAGCACTGTTAGAAAAGAGAAATGCCGCTCCAAGAGCTTGAATTATTCTAAATAATATCAATTGCTCACCGGTTTGAGATATACTACACAAGCCAGATCCTACTGTAAAGAGTGCAAAGCCCATGTTGTATAATTTGACTCTGCCAAACATATCTGAAAGCCTTCCAAAATTTAGAAGAATAGCTGCTGTGACTAGCCAATAGATAAGAACTATCCATATGAGTGTCAAAAACGAAGTATGAAGATCTGATGCTATTGCCGGTAACGCTATGAGAATTATATTTCTATCAAGCGACGCCATTAAGGTTCCAATGATTGTATTACTTAATGCAGTCCACTTGTAATTCATGTATTATTGCATCAGAATCTCCTTTTGTTTGAAAAATCACACTCAGATTCTTTGTTCTGAAATAAATATCAATATTGATTTCATTTTATTGCCTGTCATATGAAATATTAACTAAATGGCCTTTAACGGACACCAAAAATTTAATTCTTTTGTTAAATCCTCCCAGCTTTATGATCGAGCGAAGGTAAATCTTATTTGAGAAACTAGTAATGTGGATCCGATCATTTTACAATAAACTAGAAAGCAGTTGACACTTATGGATGCCAAAAAACAGAATTGCTATAGAAGTATCAGCTTTAAAGCGATCTCATCAAATCTCAGGACCTTATGGAATTTGGCAGATTCCAGTGTAAAGTACCAAAGCAATACCTGGACGTTGCTAATGATTGCAGAGAAGAATACTGGAAGTCTTTTTATCTAACTATTTCGTAGTTTTCATAACCTTTAACTGTACAGTAAAAACAGTATTAGATAATCAAGTAAACATGGATTAATAACCTGCATACGCATGTTTAGATTGGCGCTGGGGTTTCGGAGAAAGTGACAACTATAAAAAATTTATCCTCCATAATTCTTATATCATAAATCCTACCTTGAGTAATAGGATGGCACAGAGGTTACAGAAGCTTGAACAAGGAAATCATATAATTGCAGTTTATCATAACAAGGACGAAAAATTCAATGAAGCCTTTGACTTTCTGAAAGATGGTCTTCAAAGAAATGAGGTTATTGTTCTCACAACCACCGACCTGCCAAAAGAAGAAATTCGTGCCAGGATGAGAAATGAATGGAAGGTAAATGTTGCAGAACTCGAATCAAGAGGCGATATTATAATTAGAACTACTGAGGAGCTTTATTTTCCTGATGGAATACCAAACATTCAGCGAACTATGGCATTATGGTCTACACTTGTGGAAAACTGTCTTAGCAAAGGTAAGAGAGGAATACGAGTATTTGGAGACATGACTGCATTTTTCAAGAGTGGATTTACAAAAGAATTACTTGAATATGAATCGTGTTTGCAACAAAGATTTAACTTTCCTGCTATTGGCATATGTGCATATGATTCTAAAGATACTGACATTATGACATTAGAGCAAATAAGACAATTACAGCAACATCATAATCCTGTCTGGATGTAAGGTTATTGATAAAACATTATAAATAAAAATATGGTTTTAAGTTACACAAAAGTGCACAAAATGAATGTGATATTTTATCATTATTTTCATGCTACAGGAAAAAGCATTCCAAATGTAGTTCCTTGCCTGTAATCTTCGTATACCCTATCTCCAACCCAAATTTTCCCTTTATATCTTTCAACCAGCGTTTTTACTATAGATAAACCTAGTCCACTTCCCTTCGCTTTAGAATAAAAGCGTTCAAATAAGTCTTTTTTCATTAAGTCTGGTATGCCTTTGCCATAATCAGATACTGTTATCATCCAGTACTTTACTTCACCAATAAAATAGTCTCTTATTATAACATCAATCTTAACCTCTGATGAATCTGTATATTTTACACTATTGGAAAATAAATTAATAAAAATTTCCTCAAATAGATCTTCTGCAATTACATTTATATCTGTAGTATCATGATCGCCTACTACCTTTGTAGAAAATTTAATTCTCTTGCCTTGAGGGTTATTATGGTATAATGTTTGCTCTACCGTAGAATATGCATTATTAATGACATCTAGAAGGTTCTTTGATACTTGTTTTAGATCCTTTTGTGCATACAATCGTTCCAGTCTACGTATGTTGTCTACAAGTGACTGACTTTTAGTTAATGCATTTTTTGCAGTTGTAAGAAATGAAAAAATCTTTTCTGACTCTTGTGACAAACTAGTTATGTTGTTACTATTCCTTTTGAAAAGAGAAGTTACAATTTCTAAACTATTTTGGATTATCTGATGATAATTTCCTATATCATGTGAAATTATATCAAACAAAAGTTCAGAATGCGTTTTTTCTTTTATGATCCTGTCATAAGTTTCTTTTTCTTCCCATATTATGTCAAAACAACAAGCTGTATTTCTGACTGTCGAAAGATTTTTTGAATACAGCCAATCATTAACAGAAAAAATGGTATTGTTGCTTGTTTTATTTTCCCCCTTTCCTTTATCATATTGTTGTCTTTGTGTATCGATTGAAAAAGAAAAAATAGCTTGTTTGTCTCTAATAAATAGTGAAGAGTTTGAGCTTTTGGGCAATGTTATCTTGACAGATTTATAGCCAGCAAAAGGAAATAACTGCTTTGTTAATATTCTACTATCTTCATCAAGTGGGCATAACAACCTGATGATGATATTCTTCACCAGTTTCTGTGATATTATAAGGTCGATCATTTTGTAGTGTGACAGGAATCGCAAGGATGTAGAGCCGTACAACATTATATCCAATTCGGATTCTACTGAGCGTATAAATTCAGCTATTGCATCAAGGAATTTGTTATCTATTTTTGATGGATTATTGTTAATAGTATGCTCATTATGGTTATACATTTTTTGTCCCTATTCTTAATTTTGTAACGGTATACTCAACAGTTCTTTACTATAAAAATGTCAACTCTAAATATAGAGCAGCTTGGTTCATTATTACTATTTGGTTCACTGATATAACCTTGGATAGTTGCACAGTTATTAGTAGAAATAAATCTACAGAATATTAAGAATTGATCTCCTCTATGGGTTCCTCTTGCCAATAGTAATTACTTATTAGCTGGTTGGTAGCATCTTTTCATTGTTTCCTAATTTATCTGTGAACAACCTTACCAGATCCCTTGAACTGACTATACCAATTATTTGAGCATTGTGCTTACTACTACTGCTATCTGAGACTCCAAGGTATCTTACCTTGTTTTTTATCATTATGTCAGCAGAATCTTCAACTGTTGAATTCTTTTCTATGGTAATAAGTGGAGCCGACATAATAGATGTGAGAGGAGTTTTACTTGCTTGTAAATCTGTCGCACATACTTGTTTTATCAAATCACGCTCAGTTAGGATTCCTACTGTCTTATCATTATCAGTAATAATGATAGAGCTAACCATTTTTTCAGACATTTTCTTGGCGGCCTCAAAGGCGCTGCTGTCAGCATCAATGGTTATTAGGTGTTTACTCATTATAGCTTCTATTGTTTTTACTTCTGTTGATTCTGACTTTATCAATAATATGTCTATTAGGATAATAAATGAGAACCATTAATTACAATTATTAAGACTATATAAGCACTGATAACTTATTTTTGTTTGTTGAATACATAAGAGAATAGTAGAGTTTAAATTATGTTTCGACAATAGTTAGGCAAACCTAATGAGACACTTTGCATAATGAAAAGACTGACAGACGTATAAGATTAGGCATCGACGTTGGTGGTACATTTACAAAAGCAGTTGCTATTGATATGATTGTCGGAAAGATCATAGACAAAGTTACTGTTCCAACGACACATTCATCTAGTCAAGGTGTTTCAGATGGTATATTACAAGCATTAACCATTTTGATGGAGAGACACTCTATACAAAATTCTGAGATCGAAATAATATCGCATAGCACCACTCAAGCAGTTAATGCGTTACTTGAGGGTGACACATCTAAAGTTGGAATAATAGGCATGGGTGTAGGTTTGGATAGATCAAATGTAATAAAGCGAACAGATATAAAAAGTCCTCAACTTTCATCAAAAAGTTATCTGAAAACATGTTATAGGTTTTTGGATACCTCGCATTACCTCGAACCTGACAAAGTGAGATCTGCAATTTCCCAGTTAAAGCAAGAGGGAGCTGAAGTTGTTGTTGTTAGCGAAGCCTATGGAGTAGACGATCCAAGTAACGAAAAGTTTGTAGTAGATAACTCAGATGTACCAGCAATAGCAGGACATGAACTGACAGGAATATATGGCCTCGAAATCCGAACGCTAACCGCTGCAATTAATGCGAGCATTCTGCCAAAGGCGATCAGCACTGCTGAATTTGTTGAATCTGCTGTAAGAAAGAAAAAAGGAATTAATGCTCCTCTTATGGTAATGAAAGGTGACGGAGGAGTAACAGATATGAAGACTTTTCGGATCAAGCCCATAGTTACTGTGCTTTCGGGTCCTGCGGCTAGTGTTGCAGGAGCTCTTCTTCATCTGCGTATTTTAAATGGAGTATTTATTGAGGTTGGTGGTACGTCAACTAACATTTGTATGATTAAAGATGGGAAACCTCAGATTCAATATGTGACCATAATGCAACATCCTACATGCATACGTTCCTTGGATGTACGAGTAGCAGGTATTGCAGGCGGATCGCTCATTAGATTATCAACAAATGGCAAAAAAATCGTAGATGTTGGTCCAAGATCGGCACATATTGCCGGTTTGCAGTATTCTTGTTTTGTGAGTCCTGAAGAATTAGAAGGTGGTGAGTTGGTAACTTTTCAACCAAAAGATGGAGACTCGTCAGAGTATGTTGCTATTAGAGGAAAAGCCGGCAAGCTTTTCGCCATAACTAATACTTGTGCTGCAAATTCACTTGGATTGATACAGGGAGGAGATTATGCCAAAGGTAACCAAACATCAGCTAATACAGCAATTACTATCTTGTCTGAAAAATTGGGCGTCGAACCAAAAGAGACGTCAAAGTCTATTTTAGAAATAGCAGTAAACAAAGTCCTTGACACTGTTATACCTATGCTAAAGCAGTATAAGTTAAAGCCTGGTCAATCAAATATTGCTATTGTTGGAGCAGGAGGTGGGGCATCAGTTCTCGCTCCTTTTGTAGCTGAAAGGCTACAGCTTTCCTACAAGTTAGCAGAACATGCGGAGGTAATATCTTCTATAGGGGTAGCTGCTGCGATGATACATGAAGAACAAGAAAGAACAATTGTCAACCCGAATCCAGATGCTGTATCGTTATTGATAAATGAAGTAACGCGGGCAGCGGTTGATAAGGGGGCACTTCCCGAATCTATTGTTACACAAACAAAATACATTAGTGAAAGGTCCATTCTGCGTGTAACTGCTGTAGGTAACATCAGCTTAGATATAGGTACAGCGAATGCACAAGAGATTAGCAGGGAAGAGGCTGATGTATTGGCGTGCGAGTTATTTGGAATTAGCGAAAGGGGGAGAAATTCTACTACAAGAAGAATATTCGATATGAATAATTATCATGTATTTGCATGCGAAATGGAGACCAAAAAATTGTTTTTGAAATCGAAGAAACAATCGCTATTAGTATTAGATAAATATGGTCGAGTAAAGCTATCTGTAGATAATGCAGCCATTTTTAGCGGTAAGAAAGAAGAAGTAGCAGAAAAGATTGAATCTATATTATATGAATCCAATGATAAAAACCATGATCTTTCACCACAAGTGCACATATTAGATGATACAAAATTAATCGATTTTTCGAGTCTTACTGCTCCAGAACATGTATCTAAGGCAGTGCATGATACACTAGCAACAAGTACTGCAGAGAAAGTTGCTGCTATTGTTAAGCTTAAATAGTTAAGTAGCTTTTACAATTCTCTTTTTTTATATATGTATTTATATCAATCAGATTCGGCAGTTGATTTGGAGCAAGTCTGATTAGCATATGATAGCACATAATGTATACACTTTGGATGGCATGTGCTATGCGACTTAATTATTATTGTAGATTGTTGATGGGTAATAGCAGACTTTACAACTCTAATCTTGATTTATCACAGTGTGGACACTCGGGTATTAGCAGTAGTCTTTTTTAGATATAAACACAAGATGCACACCAAAAACATTTATTGAATTTTAAGGAATGCATGGTTCGATGTGGATTTTTTTCTTGTCATTATCCGTTACATATCTAGCATGCAAATTGTAGGTCCATCCTTAGCACAGGTCCTTAAAGAGGATATAGCGTCATGTCATTCTATCTGTAAATACTGAAGAGTAATAGGGTCGAAACAGTTCATTTGCATAAATCGCATATTTATCATCACACTTGCTGTAGACTTCATAGTTGTGTACGGCTGAATCCAGGGATATAGCTTTTTTAATCGGACATATATCGCATATTGATGCGATATCGACGCTTGAAAACAAGCTGCTACAGCACTGAACACATCTTAAACTATACATTTTCCCCTTGGTCCAAGCTTTGTGCATATCCATAATTATAATTCGAACTCTCTTCTCTTTGATCCGCTTTTTGGGCAGCTTACTTGTCCATGTTGTGCTCCTATATATTGCAAAGCAAGACAAAGAAAACCAATTATTTATTTTATAACATATCTAATTCCTTGTAATGGAAAAAATAGAATTAGAGTTTGAGAGTAAGTTAACCAATACGGAACAGGTTTTGGAGAAAGTTTCCCAGGTAGTAAAATATGCTGAAGAACAAGGATTGCATCTGAGAGAATTAGAATTAGAATCTGAGGGAGACGATAAAGAAGAAGACGAATAATTCAAGATTATTCTGTTCTTTGAATCTTTTCAAAAACAACATTTTCGTGTCATCTCCAGTTTATTGTAATATATACATAACCATAGGCATTTACCTTAATCCCATCAGAAATCAATCAATCAAATTGCAGCTTTGAAGATATTTAAAATAAATAGGCATATTATAGCAACGATTATTTTGTTATCATCCGTTCCATGTTGAGTATCGCAATGCAAAATTGAAAAAAATATTACTGAAATACTACATATGATCTAGGTCTTTAGATTAGAGCATGGGATACTATTATACTATTTTGAATAAAGCGGCGCACGTTGTCATATGATTTGGCTATTTTTGGCAGGAAAAATAAACTCTAATCGATTAATATTGTATTTCGGAACTTTGTCCTACCTTCTTGTTCCTTTGACTCAATAATCAGAGAGTAATAATATTGCCTCTTGTTTAAGTTTACATCCACTGCAAAAACATATAAAAAATCCATTGCAGGATATCGATAAAAAATAATAATGAAAATCTTTTATCAAGACGACGCTATGAGTGATGTTACATACATTATTACCATTCCAATTATAAAACCAGAAACCAATGACGTATTTAGCCAGGTATTTTTTTGTTTTCTTTCTTCTACCTGCGCATTTCCACTACTAATGTTACTGTTATCTAATATCCAAGAGACAATAGAGAATATTACTTGAAATATTGCACCAGCTCCTACTGATAAAAATATTATTGCAGCAATGGGAGAATACAGAAATCCACCTATCCATGCTCCAGCGATTGCAGGAGCACCTGCTATCAAACCCATTCCGATTAATTTGCCTATAATGGGTTTATTAGCGCCTCTAGCCATTGGTGCAGCGATTGCCAATCCTTCTGTAGTGTTATGTAACGTAAATCCTACTATTAGAAAAGTGCTAAGAGCAACCTTGCCTAACAAAACTGCTGCACCTATTGCCAAACCTTCGCCTAGGTTATGTAGCCCTATACCGATTGATATCATCATTGCTATTGTGAGAGGTTTAGAAAATTGTTGTGGTTGTTTAGTCGTAGAATGTGACGATATTGAGGATACTAATGATGACGGTTTGGCCTTTTCTATCAGCGAGTCCTCAGACTTCTGCTCTTCGCCATTCTTTCTTTTCATTACATTGGCACGTTCAACAAGTTTTTCAGATACATACAGCAAAGCCAAGAAAGAAACTATTGTAACCATTGCAATTAACATTTGACCATTGAAAACTCCTGCAACACTTTCTACAGCAATTTTATTCGCCTCCACTATTGCATCTATTCCCAAAAAGACTAGCAATCCTGCTGTGAGAGAGAGAAAGAAAATATACTTGCTTCTGTCAAGTCTTTTTATAAATGGAAACCACAGAAGACCTATCAATACTGGTATTATTCCAACATAGGTTCCTATTACTGCAAAAAATGATATCTGTTCAGTATTGGCAGTAGGTGCTAATGCAGCAGCTTCAACACTTTTCTTAAATCTTACGCCATCAGAAGTAGTGACTCCTACTTCATAAGGTTCTCCTATATTCCAAGAAAATGGTATAATAGTTTTTGCTACTGCCAATCTAGGAAGGTTTTTGCTTGGCTCTATTGCAGCCGGCTGAATTCTATCATTAATATCTGCTTGAGCTATGATGACAGTTGTGGGACCAGTATTGCGCAGAAACGCGATAATTTTACCATCTTGAAATTCTATTCTTTCAATAGTGATTTCAGGCAATGGATTCGCAGAGTTTAGCAGGAATGATTGACCAGGACCAAAAAGGAATACAATCATACCAGATAGTACAACAATTGGAATTAATGCAATACCTATCATCATTTTTGTTGATATGTGTCTCTTATGCTTTTTAGCTGGTAGCTGCCGTTGTCGTTGTATTCTATTATTTTCTTGTTCGCCCTCTTGTTGTCTGTCCTTTTCCATTTGTCTAATATCTGCCTCCTGCCTGTGATTGCTGTTGCTGCTGTCTATTTGTTACATTTTGTCCTGAATTATAATAATACCCATAATTTTGATCTTTAACTAAGAACATACCTACCCATCCTTTTTCAGCAAATTCTGTCTTATGAGCATGGAACATATACGGTCCACCGTATTTGTAGCTAAATTCGAGTATTCCCCTTTCTCCTTGACTCATAGTTATCATGTCTGTATATTCATTTGGTATGATACTTGTTCCCGATCTGTAAAGCTGGTAGAGATTACCATGCAAGTGGAAATTGTTTATGGGATCAAATTCTAACATGTTGACCAAATAAATTCTTACTAGCCTATCTTTTTGAATTTGGATAGGATGGTGCATGTAATAGTAAGGAATACCATTTACAGTGTAGAAGTTGTTTTCTTTATCGTTATCGGTATCATATCCATTCATCATCATTACCATTTCGTCTGCTG
>JBKPMB010000019.1:0-5618 GCA_046731995.1 Thermoproteota archaeon
CCGCTACCGATATGAGAAACGTTGAAAAATATCATCTAATGTTATAGTGAATGGCTTCTTGCCAGTTAGCTTAAATACCGTAGAATTTCCTTTGACGCTCACCTCCTGAAGATATCCCAACTTACGAAAAATTATTAGTGCAATTTTTCCACGCTGACGGTTATTACCACATGCTACACGATCCTTGTCTTGTACGTTTTGCAGTATAAATGTGCCGTCTTTACTTTCAGAAGAGACAATGGAAACAGCACGCCAAAGTCTTGATATGTAAGATTCACGTTCGTTTAGTGAACCGATATAGACAGTTTTGGGATTATCTACAGATCTGGTTATGAGTTGGGCTGCAAAGTTCAGATTGTCAGTATTTTTAAAATATATATTGTAGACGCTTTGTTTTCTGAGCCTCTTAGTTTCCCTATTATCAAACCAGAATATATATCCCTCTGGTTCGCGCGCATAAGGCTGTACCAATACGTTCTGATGTTCATATCCTTCTTTGGAATCAGAATTTATTATCGAATGAGCCTGGTCTAGCTTGTCGTAATTCACAACATATTTTTTCTGGTGTTTTGATTCTAGTAACATTATAATGCCTTCGTCCTTAAGTGATCTTAAGGCAAGATCAAAATTAGTGTCATAGTGTCTGCCTGCTTCTATACGTATTTGTTCGTCCAGCATAACATTATGAATACCTTCGCCTATAAGCTGCTGCAACAGCCATTTACGCCACTCCGCAGTTGAAAGCACCGCCTAGTATGCTACCCGAAGAAGTATTTAAATATACGCCACTTATGACACATTCTCGCGTCGTATTCAGGTTATTACACGTCTGTATTGTCGTGTGTTTATATATATCTCACTCGCATATTTGAACTATGGCACAGATATCTTCACGGAGACAGGTACTCTATAACAGGAAAAGGCCCCTAGAGGCAATATTCCAAAACACAACGGCTAGGATTCTAGATTTTCTTGTGCTGAACCAGAAATTCGATTACTCTGCACCAGAAATAAGCAAAACAACACAGATTCCTCTTAGGACTTTACAAAGGGTCCTACCTAATCTAGTCAAGAAAGAAATAGTAAAGGAAACCGGCAGAATAGGCAATACTAGAATGTATATGCTTAACACGGACTCCGAATTAGCAAAATTGTTAAGACAATTCATTCTAGCCACCATAAATATAGAAATTGATAATGTATTAAAGCAAAAAATATATCATCGGCCTGAAACCAAAGCGGTCCTCAGAAGAAAAAATCACGTTAGACATGGCTAGCCTCATTTAAGAGACCTTGTGCATAGCAACTGAATCCAGCTAGGCATAATTGCATTTTGTTATCTGTACATCCCGTTCCCTCTGAAAGAAGCCTAACAAAAGATATTCATTATATTATCGAAGTTGATTCTAGTAGGATTCTGTTTGTATGTCTTTAGTAATTGTATAATTTTTTCCTTTTGGATAACTTTTACTAGCTGGTTAATTCGAAAAGAGATTCCTCCGCTCAGAAATAATGATTGAGCAGCTGTAGTTACATTGCTTGGCTTTCTTGTAGTACTTGAGCTTTCAAAGTCAATCACATTAGCTGTATTGTTATTGTTTGACACAATTATATGATGATTAAGGCAACTTAACTGTCCATGATCTATCTGTTCCATATCTAGTCGGTAGCACTGTTCTAGAATTGACTCAGCAAGATTACGGGCTTCATCTGCAGTTATATCATTATTCCTTATCCAATCTACTAGACTTAGGCCATCTATGAACTGCATTGTAATAAGATTTTTCGAGGACTGAAACAACCGCGGTCCAATTTCAGCAGAATTCGCTATCTTATGGAAGTAATATTCTCTTTCCATGCTGTGCCTATTTGCATCAGTTCTTCTTATTTTCAGGGCACAAATTTTAGCTTTGGTTCTAACTTTAAGAACAATACTCACACAGCCCTTACCGGCAATATTTATTTTGCCAATTCTTGTTCTACCGCCTGGTAAAAAATGTGTTACACCGAATGAAGAAATTTCATTCAAACGGTCAAAGTATTCTTTTGCAGAAAGATTCGGGTACGAAATAATATTTGCAATCTCATGTGAAAAAATGTCAATTTCACTACTACTTCTGAATAATGGATGCGATAATATCTTATTGTTAGACAAGTGGTATAACCCCCACGTATAAACCAAGATATATTCATTGTCATTTCGAGTAGTCAATTACGGTGTGTAATTGTGTATAAGTATTATATGTGGTAAATAAAAGATGAAGACCATACTACTAGAAGATCTCAAAAGCTTTGCAGAATTGAAGCCGACACATTGAGCATTTTCTTACTAGAGGCGGACATAGAGCGAGAATTAAGGTATGAAATGACTCAGTGAGCCAACTTTATGAATGCATGAATGTGGTGCATTTACTAATCAAATTTGGAGACCATTGTAATACATTGATTACAAACTTAAGAATTGAATCTTGTGTACGTCACGGTACAAGAATCTGCATATCTCCTCGATTTACGACAACCTGATAATGGAAACTTAGTACTTATTTTGTAGATAAAAACACTTGCATAAAAATGAAAGGCATGAAGGGTATTTCATTTCTGATGTTGTATCTGCTCTAGAGACGGTGTTGTAGGCATATAGAATTCATGAGTACTTAAAGCTACAGAATTCGGCCCCGCCAGACTAACACTCTTCCCCGATATATTCTTCAAAACTATATCCGTAACTGGATCTCCAAATCCAAATTGACCATGATACACACACATTTGTGGTACAACAGATATTTGTGATATGTAACCAAGTGCCAATGGAGCTAGATCAGGAGCGCGGCCAACAAGAACTTGAAATATTGGAATATTAGGAGTATTAGCGTCGCATGGCAGGTTCAGGGCTATATGTCCTTTGCTTGCGTATGGCGTTGAATCATACAGCAAAATGAATTGGTTTGCACTTAGATTTACACCATGTAGAGGAATAGCTAAAGGTGCAATATTGATGTCTGATTTATGGACATAATCGAGGCTACCAGCTATTTGTTGACTCTTTGCTGAATCAAGCCTTGCCTCTTCAGCCAAAGAGCTCTTGGGATTACTAGATGATATATTTTGAGTAGTGTATGCACCTGTGATGACTACAGCAATGTAAACAAGTATTGCCAAACTGACAGCTGCCATAGTTGTCAACGCAATAGTCATATGCATTCTATTGA
Source organism: Thermoproteota archaeon (assembly GCA_046731995.1). Classification (GTDB taxonomy): domain Archaea; phylum Thermoproteota; class Nitrososphaeria; order Nitrososphaerales; family Nitrososphaeraceae; genus JAFAQB01. Next base: position 3,210 of record JBKPMB010000019.1, read on the forward strand.
TTCCGCCCCTTAAAAGGAATATGTTACTAAACCATCTACTAATAGCCAATGCTATAGAAAATTCTTAACCAAAATTGCCATAAAGAATTGGCCGTGGATAAGACGATTGAGCATCAGTCATAGCTCAGCCGATAACCTTTCTCAAAATCCCTGTTGTTTCCCGCTTCTGCCATAGGTGTATATACATTTTCATAAGAGAATGTAAGAAGTTATTGAAGGCTTTTTGAGCTTAACGAAAATGGATAATGGCAAAATAAGAGGCAATAGTTAGAGCCTACAAAATGGTTGACACATTTTCTCTTCTGTCTTGTTAGAGAATATTTGCAATACTCCGATCCATGACCAACGTTGAAGTAGACTTTGAAGGTCCAAAACAGCAAGCATTATGATTGTAGAGTATTCATTTTTGTCATTATACATTTTTCGATATGAGGTTCCTGAACGTCAATTATTAGTAGTGGTTGATCAGTACCGCTGCTGTTCCAAAAATTTGGCTTGGCCTTTCTTGCATGATTGCTGTCTGATTTTTTAGAATTTGCTGTCGCTATTTGAACTCTGCTATTAAAATGTACTTATACAAATTTAATGGAATCATCTTTACAGCAACAAATCGAACTTCATAGCTTAATGCCATTTAGCTACCTGTCTCTTTTCTATCTGTGAACCCTTCTATTAATTGACGTGTTTGCGTTTGTTGTAGCAATTCTACATCATAATGTCCCGTAGACTCAAATTTGCGATTGCTCGAGACAACTACATCCTTTATTTTTTGATTGTCTATGAAACTATCGATGATCTTTTGGCGTTCCTCTGCTGGAAGGTCATTTAACTTTTCAAGTAAATCCATTGCCTTATTTATTGTAATAGATTGTATAGACTTGTATCGACTTGGAACCTAATACTATAAAATGAGGTCTTTTACTATAATTTTGTTAATCGCATCTCTGGCTGTTCCTTTTATCTTTCGTTCATCTCCAGTATAAATTTCAAGCGATCGTTCAATATCTTTCACTAATCCCGTAGTGATTCCTGAGCTCTTGATGTGTTCTGTTAAAACAGAATTGAGATAAGGTTTGGCGAACATTTCTTTTCTTCTTAGAAGGTTTCTAATCCTCATATCATCATCGATCCACATTAAAATAGACTCGTCCCAGTTCTTTGAGATGAAATTGTCAGCTGCATCTCGCATAAGAACCTCTGGACCGATCCTTTCGCGGTATGGCCACAGTTTGAGTGATTCCAACAAAAATACAAATGCAGCTAGCTTTTTTTCATCTGTGCTACATGCGCTTCGTATTACCTTGAAATCGGCAAGTTCTAGCCGTTTTGAAAGCGCATTAAGACTTTTCTTAAGCTGACCCCATATTACATCGGGGCTTCGCTTAGAATAACAAAATTCTATTACAAGCAAATTCCGATAAAGACGATCATATGCGTGCTTTGAGTAATTGGTATTTCTCTGTGATTCCATAAAATAACCAAGCGATGGTCTTTCTAAAAATGACCTTGAAGCCAATACAAATCTACCTATGCTTTCTGCTGAAATTGCTGCGCCTAGGTTTCTTCTAGGATCAATGGGATCGATTATAACAAGACGGCTCTCAAATGTCTTTATAATGTCCTGATCTGCTTTCTCTATAGAAATCACGTGCTTTTTTGCTGGTGCGTTGATGTTAGAAAACTCCTCTAAAACTGCCCTAAATGAACCAAACTTCAGGATCAAAACTTCAGTGACGTACCCACTAAAACCGCTTGTGGCGATTTCAGCCCCGTACACTCGACATGCCTTAAGAAATTTCTTTAATAATCTCACTTGATTTCTTTTCTGTTCATCTAAATTATCCATAACATACTGAGTGTGAAAAGGTGATCGATCAGCGGCGCTTTTCCATTTGCCTTTCTCTACATCGTAACACGGAACAATGTTGACTCTCACTCCTCTGACGAATGCCTCTATATAGGGATGACTAGAATAACGAATCGTCGGTCTATATCGTCTTAACGATTTGAATCCTATTCGTTTAGCAAGGTCACCAAATTCTTCGAAGCTTGTTGACGGAGATATTTTAACAAAGATGTCAATGTCTGCATCTTTTTTTAGCCAAGTTCCTTTTGCAAATGATCCTCCAAGGATTACTGAGACTATTTTAGGGGAACTGTATGAGGTTACTATTGCCTTCGTTTTATCTGCTATTGTTTTTAATTTGTTAACCTCAAAAGATGAGGGTTCACATATCTTTAAAGCATTAGAGATCGTTTCTCCAATAACGTCAGTCATTTTGCATGCACCACAAAAATATCCGAATAGACTGGGCCGTAAGGAGTAAGATTGCTGGACTTTAGAGCTAATTTGTCAATAACATCGTTCCCAAAATTCTTTGTACTAAATGCTGAGAATAATTCGGTTGC
>JBKPMB010000020.1:0-3952 GCA_046731995.1 Thermoproteota archaeon
CTCAACAAACATATAAAAATAATTATCATACCTTTTCTTACTCCACGGCTATCATCCTACTGGGTTGACCTGATTACTCCAGTAAAGGCCTCATTAGCAAGACCTCTAATTGACAGCCTAAAATATGAGGCGACGGTAAAAGATGAGGCAATAAAAAAAATAATTCCCTTGAAGTTAAAAACATTTGAAGAAGCGATCAAGGCTGCTGAGAAAGAAGAACAAGAAGAAGAACAACAAGTAAAAAGAAAAACATCAGGGCGACGACAACGCACATCACATTCTCTGAATAACAAACTCCTCATTGTTTCATTATTTGCAATGGCTGCAATAGGCTCTACTTACTATATGTTGGATGCTAGACCAGAAGTTTTCCACGCTAATTGGTTAACTCTAAGTGCATTATGGTATTTTTCTATTGCATTTTCGCTGTTTTTTTGCTTTAACGGAGCAAGACTTGGAGCGTTTATTGCAGGTGTAATTGGTTGGATAACTCTTATTTTTTGGCTTATTGATAACATATATACTGTTTCGGGTAAATCGTTGATCGCTACATCTCCTAATCTAATGATGACACTCCGAAATTTTATTGGTGCGGGTATAGCAGCGTCAGTCGTAATAGCTTCACATAATGTATATCATAAAATAAGAGTAAATGGTATTTAAGCTATAAATCAAGTTAGGCACTATATTGTGTTATAGGCACGTGTTTATATAGTATGTTCGTAAGGAACAGGTATGAAGAGTTTGACAAAAACAAATGTTACAGCAAATTCACGTAGACAATTTATACTCTATTGCTCCCTTGCAGGTTTTATTAGTGCGTGGGCTATTTCTGGCCTTCTAGTTATAGTAGATGTTATATCTGGTACTCCTGCTGGAACGTTTTTTGCTATCATTGGAGTGTCGTTAGGATTTAACGATCCAGCATCAGCTCAGTATGTTGGCTTTGCACTACATATAATGACTGGAATGGCTGCAGGTAATATATTTGGACAAATTTCACTTTTCTGGTCAAAGATAGCACCTTACAACTCAAGGGAAGGCATTGTTAAAGGAATGATTGTAGGTATAGCATTATGGACAGTGTTATTTGTTCCACTTGCAACGTTTGCAATACAACCTCGACTTGATTCCTTTGTATATTCTGCACCCAATCAATATATCTATAATATATCTGGTCATTTCAAAGGGCTATATGTGGTTATCATAGGAGGTTCGCTTGTATTTCATCTCATATACGGTGCTTTGATTGGCTTTATCTCTGGAAGAATGACTGAGATAGGTGTATTTATGAAGAAAGATAATAAGATAATGCAAAGTCATTAAATTTTTGTCGTAAAATCGCTTGTGTAGTGTTTCACATTAACCATGACAGATCATGGAGGATACAATCTAGGAAATAAATGTCTGATTCAATTTGGTATATATTATGAATAAGAAAGTAAAAGGAATAGACTACGCTTATCTAGTACAAAGCGAATGGGTTCCTAAAAGGAACATATCAAGACAACATACCATAAAATATCTAGGTAAGGCATCAAAGATAACAATTAAGGACATACCAGAAGAATATAGAAATGATGCAAACGTAGTAGCATATCTCTCAGCATTTAGCTATTATCAAGAGGAAAGAATGGAACTCATCTGCAAGATTCAAGAAGAAATGTTTGCACTGCTAAATGATTGTAATGTCAATGGTCTTGTGAACTTGTATGAAAAATATTCTAAACTGTTTGGATTAACTGAATTTTATGACAAACTGTTAAAACCTGCAATGTATAGAATTGGCGACTTGTGGCAAAAAGGCCAATTGGATGTTGCAACTGAACATGCCAGCACCAATACTGCGATTGCTCTTATTAAGATAATAAATGAACGGATAATAACTGCGAAAAACAAAATGACACAAGAATCATCATCCTCTCAATACAAAGCTGTAATTTGTACTCCTGATGGTGAGCTGCATGGTTTGGCCTGCAACATGATAGAATCCCTTCTCTTAAAGAAGGGATTTAAAGTATATAATATTTCAACTTCTATACCTACAGATTATATAGTAGAATATATATGCGAAGTACAACCGGATATCATATTTATCTCTATAACTCTAGTAGAAAACATCAGACCAGCTGAGAGACTCATTCAACAGATTCATGCAAAGTATAGTAACAATACTAAATTGCCAGTGATAGTTGGAGGTTCTGCATTAAATAACATAAAACAATATCAGAATAGCACAATGAATGTCTTTCTTATGAATGATGTGTCATTTGATGACATAATGAAATTGGTTAAGACATCTATTGGTCACTAGTCCATAGAATGTGAAGAGAGCATGAATGCAGCCAATGCATGTCTGTTAATCAACACAAAAATTTGTTAGATTCAGTTTTTGCATCTAGGGAGTTTGTTTTAGGTCTTTAGTGATAAGATAGCATAGCTATCAGGTTAAATGGCCATGACACATAATTAGATACAAGCAGATTGAAGTAGTTAGGCACTATACATAATGGTTAGCATCATTATTAAATACTCCTTTATATTTTGCATAATTAAATGGAAATAATTATACTAGGCGCAGGTTATGCTGGGATATTTGCAGCAGTCAATCTGTGCAAACATTTGAGTATAAAAGTTACACTCATAGACAAAAAGCCTTATCATCAGCTATTGCAACAAATTCATACTGTAGCAGCAGGTATAAAAAACCAGAAGGGATGCATAATTCAGGTACCACCTTTAGTGCCAACACCATCTTTGGAGTAAACATTTGTAATGGTACAGTTTTTAGTTTCAACGGACATCATACCACCAGAGCAATCTCCTGATAAAGTTGAGTTGTAACCTGATGGTCCGGTCTCAGTAACACTATACATTCCCATTTCCAACTTTACAGCTGTGCCCGATGAACTACCAGGAAAGGAACTTGGAGAAGGGTTATTGCCATGTACAGTTATTATAAAATCTGATGGTTTCTTGTTGCCACCACCTTCATTAACCACTTTTTCATTAACCACTAATGTTCCTTGTACTGGATTAACTGATGGCAAAGCTGATGAGGCCATTTTATTTTCGATAGGTTTTATGTAAGCATTATCGTTTTGCATTACTACTCCTCGCACTGCGCCTATAACTTCAGAATACGATAATGATAGTAGATTAACGTTAGATTTCACATGCATACTTGAGCCAAGAGAAGGGAAAGCCACCAGTATAAGAATAACCAAAATTATGGTCAATGTGAAAGTAACAACTAGTTTTGTAAATGGCATCACTCTTACAAGGTTATGTTAGATATTTTTCTCTTTCTTTATCCTCTATTTCTTAAAACATACTTTAATATAATGAGTTTGACAACAGTCATTGCTCTAAGAAATACTGGTTTTTCTTCTTCTAGGTCATGCATTTAGCTGTGCACTTCCAAACAGTACAGAGAAATCCTTACACCATATAAGTACCATATTATATTTTGACAGGTCCGTTCCAACGGGTATATCGTAATTTTGGTTTCCATTATTTGCTTTCAGCCTTCCAAGATCTATGAAATCAGAAGCAACTTTGTCAGTAGCAAGGTAAAGATGAACATTGGGCCCATTTGTAGATTTGAAATTCTCTAGCCTGAGGATAGTATGCCCACCTGCTAATGGAATTACTTTTGCTAATCCTTCTGCATTATGAAATCCATCTCCAGCTCCAATGAAAGAACCAGTTCTTATTGGGGATACAGTGGTGGTATCAGCTACATCAGCTTGTTGTTGTTTATTGAATGTTCCTTGCGACGTTACGATATTTTCATTCATTGTATTATTTATCTGAGCAGCCCCTATCATAACGACATTTTTCTGCCTTTGGTTCATTTGTTTAGCAACATTTATTCTATCTTGTTCATTCATAGAAATGAATTTCTGATATTCTTGTGATGCCGCCTTTTTGTTTGTAACTGCAGCAGTTG
>JBKPMB010000021.1:0-5497 GCA_046731995.1 Thermoproteota archaeon
TTGTTAGCTGGCAGGAGAATTTGGGCTGGAACTCAACTCAATTGATAAAATTTTCACCTGCTCCATCTATTTGGGATCCTATCTTAGATTTTCTACATATGAAGCCTGATAAACCAGAAGCAACACTTAACATTACAAAATTTGGAAGTTTTACTGCAAACTTTAAGGCACTTCCTGCACCAATTCCGCCCGAATATATAGCTACATTATTTACCGTTATTGCCACCGCTTTTGTTGGTTCATGGTTAACTCCTACGATTATAGGATGGAGAAAAGCAAAAAAAGAATGGAGAAGAGTTCAGACACACAATTTAGGAATCAAATCACTATATGACGATGGTAAGGTAGATGAAAAGGATATACCCATCTTAGATAAATTAAAAGATGACATAATGGATGATTATGCTAATGGGAATATAAGTGAGCAGCATTATAACAACTTAAACAACAAGGTTTCAGTTCTTTATGAAGAAATTTTTAAGAAAAAAATTGATTCATTAAATGGCATTGCCACTACCGGGATACTTTTCGATGACGTTAAAGAGAATATAAAAGATGTATATGCAAAAGGAAAGATAAGTGAGCAGCATTATAAGCTTCTAAATGAGAAACTTTCTGATAATAAAAATAATCAGCAGCAATCTAACAATAACCAACTAAGACCTTCTTCTCAAAAATCCATGCTAACACCTACAACCCAGGGGAGTCAATTAAGAGGTAATAAATGAGATCATCGGGGTAAGTCGCTTAGCTTTACGATCGACCGCAGAAGGTGATATTAATGACGAGTTGGAGAAATAAGTATAACCTTTCGGTCTGTTAATATTCTCATATAATACTAATTAATTCAACTTCATAGAACCATCTAGAGCATAGCGAATTTTGGTGAAAAAGATGTGGCAATTTTAGAGAAATATAGCAAAAAAAGAGACTTTACGAAGACGCCTGAACCAGTAGGCAGAGATGTGAGACAAGAAGATAATACTACTACTAAAAAAAGTAAAAGTAAAAATAAAGAACTTAGATTTGTGATACAGAAACATGATGCAACAAGACTACATTATGATTTTAGACTAGAGACAAAAAAGGAAGGTGTGCTAAAGTCTTGGGCAGTACCCAAAGGTATTTCGTTGGATCCAAAAGTAAGGCGGCTAGCAGTATTAACTGAAGATCATCCTTTGGATTATTTGCTTTTTGAAGGGATAATTCCAAAAGGAAGTTATGGGGCAGGAACTGTAATTGTTTGGGATACCGGCACATATACTTCAGAAAAGGAAATTGCCGATGAATTTGAAAATGGTAAAATCACGTTTGTCTTATCTGGCCAGAAATTAAAAGGAAGATTTTCGTTATTAAGAACATCAAGGGAAAATCAGTGGCTTTTAGTTAAAGGAAATGATGAGTTTATTTCTGAATCCAAAGATGATTTAACTATCATGCGACCTGAGTCAGTTCTAACTGGAAGAACTAATCAAGACTTGCAGAATGATAAAGCAGGTAGTAATAAGGACACTAAATCAAACAATAAAAATAAGACCATTATTAGAAAGTCTGAAAGAAAAGACAACGATAATGATAATAACAATAAATACGACAACTACAAAATTAAAGATAAATATGCAATACATTCAGCAGAGGTCAATATAAAAGAAAAAGAAAGAAACCTCCACATTACTGCAGAATTTCCAATAAAAATAAAGCCAATGCTAGCCACAGCTATAGACGAGCCCTTCAATGACAAAGACTGGGTTTTTGAAGTTAAATGGGATGGAGTGCGATCCATATTGTTTTTACACAGAGCAAAAACAATATTTGAAATAAAATCTAGAAGTGACAAAACCATTACTCATAGGTATCCTGAACTAATAGAACCACTAAAATTAGCAATAAAATGTCGAGAGTCAGTTGTACTAGATGGAGAGATTGTAGTATTAGATAAAGATGGGATACCAAGTTTTCAAAACCATCAGAGGAGAATGAACGTAGATTATAAAGCAGATATTGAAAGGTTGTCTCAGGAAATACCTGCCACATATTACATTTTTGATATCCTTTACTTGGAGGGGAAAAGCTTGCAGAATTTAGACTTTCTCCAAAGAAGGAGTATCCTTTCTAAGGTTATAAATAAAAATAACAGAATACAAATCTCAGATTTCTTTGAAGAGAGAGGTAAAGAGATCTTTGATACTGTCAAATCGATGAATCTAGAGGGAGTAGTGGCAAAATATAAGCCTAGTAAATACTTACAAGGTACGAGATCAAGAGAATGGCTAAAAATTAAAACTATAAAAACTCAAGATTGTGTAGTGATAGGGTATACAAAGGGAGAAGGAAACAGAGAGACTTATTTTGGTTCTCTTCTCCTAGCAGTGCATTATGATAACAAATTAAGATTCGTTGGCCATACTGGAAGTGGGTTTGACTTCTCCCAGCTTAACGAAGTTTACAACAAACTTCAGCAGATGAAGATAGAAAAATGTCCTGTTGACTATATCCCATACACTAACCGAGATCCTGTTTGGATTGAACCTAAACTTGTAGCAGAGGTAAAGTTCAGTGACTGGACGCAAGAAAAGATTATGAGAGCACCTATATTTCTTCGATTCAGAGAAGATAAAAAACCAGAAGAATGTACTGTTGAAGAAGAAAAGAGTACTGAAGAATTGGTTTCAGATGGTAATGAAAAGGAGCAACGACAAATAGAAGAACAACAACTACCCGATGCCTATGGATCTTCTGGAATGTCTTCTTCTAACAGTCATGGTGACACTGCACAGTTGCATTCTACCTCTTTTTCTCATCTTAATAAGGTATTTTGGGACAAAAGTGAGAACCATTCACAATTGACCAAAAAGGATTTGATTGAGTACTACGACAATATTAGTGAATATCTTCTTCCTTATCTTAAAGATAGACCATTATCTTTGAGTAGATATCCTGATGGAATAAAAGGGAAGCATTTCTATCACAAAAATTGGGATAAGGAAAAACCTGATTTTGTACAAACACTAAAGGTATACTCTAAATCTAAAGGTGGTATTGTTAACTATATTATATGCAACTATAAAGACACTCTTCTTTGGCTAGCAAACCTTGGATGTATAGAAATGCATCCATGGTATAGTAGAGTTAATAATTTTGATTCTTGCAAAGAAAATGCTACAGATGAAGAAAAATGCGGATTGAACAGACCTGATTTCATAGTCTTTGATTTGGATCCTTATATTTACTCTGGCAAAGAGAAAAAAGAGGAAAAGGAACCAGAATACAATTTCAAAGGATTTAAAGCCGCAGTTGATGTAGCATATGATATAAAAGATCTATTTGATAAATTGAAGATAAGATCCTATGTAAAGACATCTGGCAAAACAGGATTACATATCTTTGTCCCTATTGTTTTATCATATACATATGATCAGACAAGGCGATTCGCTGAAATTATTGGGAAAATGCTGACTACAAGGTATCCTAAAAAAGTAACAATGGATTGGCTCACAACTAAAAGAGTTGGCAAGGTTTTCTTTGACCATAATCAAAATGCAATGGGAAAAACAATAGCATCTATCTTTTCTGTGAGGCCTGTGTCTTCAGCTACTGTATCAATGCCTGTTGCATGGGAAAACTTATCGAGCGTACTTCCAACAGATTTTACCATCTTAAATGCTAATGATTTTGTAAAAAAATCAGGCGACTCTTGGAGTGGAATATTGCAACAGAAACAAGACATACTCAAACTGCTTGAAGATATATCAGAAATTGGAACCTAGTAATTACGTGCGTAGTTCAGTGCATAAACAATACAAGCAACATTTGAATGACTTCTAGATAGCGCCTATGGTTCGATTTAGGATACAAAACTTGTAGTACGTGTCGAGACTTCCAGTTCCTAAGTTATAGGTATTGTTGTAATTAAACAAACAATATCTATCTAGGCCCACGCTAATCGAATTGTCAACAGCAAAACTCTAGTAGAGAAGTTAGAACGCAAGAAACATAGAGAGCCGTCAGGTGTTAGATAATCTTTCTTATATTTATATCATTGTAGTTTAATATTAGTCAGTATAACTCACTATTATCTCCTTAGTACCTGAACTCTCAACTTATGATTAGGGATTCCTTAGCTTTGTAGCAGACACATATATAGTATCCTTGAAGTCTCTTTAGAGTCATATTTATAAATTTGAACATAATTCTATGAGTCTAACACATGGGTTCACCATCATCAGATTCAATAACAACAACACCACCATCAACAATTAATAATGAAAAGCTTCAGTTTATAAAAAAGTATTATCTGATTTTGGAGGAGCAGCAAGCTCGGTTTTAGGATACATAGGAGATAGGCTTGGATTGTAAAGCCATGGCTAATTTTGGAAAACCAATTACATCCCAAGAGCTTGCTAATCTTACCGCAACCTCAGCGATACATAAGAGAATGGCTTGCAAATCAAACTGCAGGTGGATACTTGACCTATGATCCGGCTACCCAAAGATATACACTTCCCATTGAGCATGATCAAGCATTAGTTAATGAAAATAACCTGCATACCTCTTGTTAAGGCTGTAATACCTCCTAGGAACAAGATATGCATATAATGACGCAAGAAATTATGAATGCCAAAAAATAGATAGGGAAAGAATGACTAGCTATTACGTATTAATCCCTTTATTTTCTGTTGGAATTCAGGAGTCATATCTTCTGGCTTCATATTATGCACAGTTTTAGCATGATCTCCAGCCTTTTGCATAATTTCGTCTTCTGTTTCCCCTTTAATCACAGCACCACAGTCAAATCCTGCATCTCTACATGTTAGAGTTTTCATATTCTGCAAAAATATACAGGGGTCTCTATACTTATAAGAGATATTGTTACGATCCATTTGAAGTGTTAATCAGAAGGCTTAGTACAAGAATACTAGCAGTATATACCACACTATAGAAGATGATACATAAATAACAAAAGACGTAAAATTAATAATCATCATCACGTATTTCTATTTGCTCATCAGGAATTAATGTAATGTAATCTAATTTATGGCAGGATACTATATCTCTCGTTATTAATTTGTTCCATTATCCTATTCTTACTGCTTTCAGACTACATTTGGACATGCATTTCCCTATATTCATATCCATATTTCATACAATAGAATTTTATTGGGGAGTATGCCAAGCCGCTAGCTTCAAATAGATCATTGTTATTTCTGCTGTCCACAAACGAAGAAGATATCGATTATACAGTTCTTTGATTCCACTGGCCACTTTTTGTCTTTTTAACATTAATATGCATTCTAACTGAATTTAGTAAGAATAAGAGACAGGCAAAGCTATAACAAATGATGCGAGAAATGGTACTACGAATGAGATAGCTAATCCAATGCCCATATATGCAACGAACCACATCCGATAATAGTTTTGAATCTGTTGTTATCATCATCATTGCTACCAATATTACTCATTCGTTAATGATATCGCCTCTTAATTATAGAATGATATT
>JBKPMB010000022.1:0-4776 GCA_046731995.1 Thermoproteota archaeon
CCAACAAATATATTATTTTTGTATTTGTCTCCTAGCTTTGACGAGTTTAGAAAAGCTATATCTGTTATTCCTATTGATTTAAACCAGCTAAAAACAGGATCAGCGTATCTAGAGCCTGGAAAATTAAAGAGTTGAGACTCAGTAATACTGCTGCTCCTGGAAATAGGTCCCATCACCTTCTCCCAACCACTATTAAAACCAGGATTGACAACATTGATTTCATCATAATCTTTATCGCCATTTTCCGCATCCCATAAGGTGTCACTGACAGGATCAAATGCTAGTCCAAAACTATTCCTTATGCCATATGCAAAATATCTGCTCATAGCTGAGTTATTGTCATTTTTCTCATCTAAAAATGGATTATTCTTGGCTGGATAGCCATTATCCGGGTTTACTCTTAGTATTACAGATGTATCATCTGGCTCTGGTCCATCTTTAAAATTCTGAAGTTTACCTTGTCTGTTAAGGTCTCCTATAACCGCATACAGATAATGATCAGGACCAATTGCCAATTTGCCACCAGGATGGTTTAGACCCTCAGCAGGAAGATCTAAAATAAGTTTGGGATTTATAAGAGTCTCCCCATTCCATTGATATTTGTAAACTCTATTTCTTACTGGCTGGTCACCTTTAGCTGCTTCTGAAAGATAAAGAAAAACTTCAGTATTGTTATTGCTGTTGTTGTTGTTACTTGCTTTAGTTGCTATTCCCAAAAGACCACGACAACATATTCTAGTGGAATTATTAATGTCTACTTTCAGTACAGGTTGGTCTTTTAATACGCCATTTGAAACTAGACGTACTTCTCCATTATTCTTTTGTAGAACTAAGATATCATTATTATTATTGTTGTTGATAAATGCCATGCTAGTTGGATAAGATAAGCCTTGTACTACCAAATGTGCTCTTAAGTTAGGATCCGTAAAAGATGGTCCTGTAGGATTTGATGGTGTTCTGATATTGGTGGCATATGCATCATGAGCAAAAAAATACCTGCTGCAAATACTGTAATTCGATAAAAGAAACAAAACCAGAATTGCTGATGCTATTACTGGTATAGCATAAGGACGATAATAAAATCGATACATAGAATAATTTCGTTCTTATCATACACAGAACAATATTTGTTCTTTTTGAACTCTGGAAGCATATTTTTGAGGATAGCAGTAGCTAAGGCGCTTTATGATACCCATATTTGATGAATGAATCAGCAGGTACTTTAATGTCCTCAAAACCCTCTGGATCAATTATCTTAGCTATTACTTCCAATCCTGTTATTGTTCTAGGACCAGGTTTGCTAAAATATGCTCCTGAATTGACTACATATATTTCATTATTTTGAACAGATTGTAATGATTTCCATTTATCGTTAGTTTCTAATATCTTTGCTTCTTTTACAGTTCTTTCTATATCAAAACCACACGGCATAAGTATTATTTTATTTGGATTAAATTTTATTATCTCATTGATATCATTTATACTACGTGAAGGCTGTCCAGGATGACTTAGGCCATTAATACCACCTGCAATCTCTACCATTTGGGGAACCCAGTGACCAGCAGTAAAGAAAGGCTCAATCCATTCAAGGCAGAGTACTTTTGGTTTATTATTAATATTATTATTTTTCTTTTTGCCCCCGTTATCAACAAACTTTAGTCCTGCTCTCATTCTTATAATGTCAATGCGCTTTTGTAATGATACTACTAATTTTCGACCTTCTGTTACTCTATTAACTCTTTCTGCTATATCCATTATGCTTGTCAAAATGTCATCTAGATCATGGGGATCAAGTACGAGGATATCTGGTCTGTAGCCCAATATAGAAAATGCACGATCGATTTCTTTTGCAAATGGGGCGCATACTTCACATATACCTTGAGCAATAATAAGATCTGGTTTTGCTTCTCTTAATTTCTCATCGTTTATTCTATATATATCTCTGCTAGATTGCATTAGCTCTATAATTTTCTGATCTATCTCTTTACTATTCATTTTATTAGCATCAAACGAGGCATTTATTACTCGTGGTTTTCTGCTAGCATCATCAGGATACTTGCATTCATGTGTTACACCTACTATTTGAGATCCTGCGCCAATTTCATAAAGTATTTCTGTGGAACTAGGTAAAAACGACACTATTCTTTCTGAAGACAAATGATGTATCGTTGTAACTACACTGCTATTTTTATATATCATTAACAAATGATTGTTAATAAAAGGTTATGTTAACGTAGCCGGCCTCCTAGTACTCCATTATAATGGGTATGCCATATAAGGAGGTGCATAATATTGATGATAATTTGGTGTAAATGGACCTAGCGCCTATTTTTGCACTCATAGAGGGGTTAGCAACCAACTGCATTAGAGTATTATAAGATGTCTTCAAACAACCGTGATCTAGTTATTTCAGATTTGCAAATGCCAATTGTAAGTGGTTTTGAATTTATAAGAAAAGTTAAAGACATAAACTCTAATGTAAAAGCATTTTTAATGACTTCTGGTTTTGAATCGAGCGATTCAGGATTATTATTGTTTCCAAACAAGTCATCCCCATTAAATCCAATGATAGATGAATTTATACTAAAGCCATCTTCGATTCAAGAACTGGTCACATTATTAGGAAATATATTGGACTTGCATGATCTATAATCCACTCTATATTTCTATTCAAAAGCCACATAAGAAAAATATTCAAAAATATCTATAAGATGGGTAGAAGACTGATGATTGCAAGCCTTTATGAGAAAAAAGACTAAGAGAATTCCGGATAAAAACAATTATGGAAAAACCAGTTTTAAAGATATAAAAGATAAGAATAGAAAGAAGATTGTATCATCAAAGATAAGCAAGTTTGCTAATGGTTTTAGAATTCCTGATGATATAAAAGATGCTAAACTAAACAGATGTCCAAAATGCTCTTCAGATATGATGCAACATCCATCTTTACTCTCTATGTCCTTGAGTTCATCATCATATGATACTGGCAATATGCGAAAAATAAACATAGAAGATCAGGATGCAAATTTTGTCTTTAAATTCAAGTCTTGCAAAAAATGCGGATATAGCGAGTTCTATCTACACAATAGCGAAAATAGTAGAGTTTAACTGAGATGATCTCTTTAATAAGTTGCTGTTAACAGCAAGTTGCAGATAATGGGTAATTCTGGAAACGTTGTTAAATATCATTAGTACTGATGGAGTGCTTCTTATGATAAAGAGTTAATATAATCAAATTGAGAGTAATGATATGTAGTTCTATAGGATATGGAGATCAATGACATAAAAAATTTGTATGCTTTATTGGTGAATAATGGATTTTCTATAGCGGATCATATGGTGCATAAAGGAATGGACTTCCGATATCAGTGACTTTAGAGACAAGCAGGATTTATCATCTAAAATAATCAACCATGACTTGAATTATATCGAAAGTTCTGATGTAGTTGTAGCGAATGGTCCAAGTTATGGCACTGCAATTGAAATGTTTGTAGCAAATAGTTCGGGTAAGAAGATTATATTATTTGCAAAAGATCCTGTACCAACACCATGGCCAGTATATTTTTCAGATCATATAGTGACAAGTGAAGATCAACTTGTAAGAATATACTCATAATCTAGAAGTATCATAGATTATATGAAAACCTAGTTCGTATTACGATTATTACCATTACCATTATTATTATTGTTATTCAATGAAATTATCTCTCTGTGATTCATATATGCAACATCCATGCTTGTTAATTGATCATTACGCCATGTATTTTTTGCTCCACCCCAAGTATGTACCATATTATATTTTTTACCTTGACCAGTATGAGTGAATTCAAAGTATTTTTTCCATCCATTATTGTTTGGCATGCCTGTGTTTAGATCAATTGGATCTTCATTAAAATATGCAACTATATCACGTGCACTATGGTCTGGTCTTACCATGCTTACTACTTTGCAGCCAAACCATCTATCGCCTAAAGGTTGGTATTCGTTGAATGTTTTTACATCATTAGTATGGCCATACTCATATTCAGGATGAATAAATTCAAAAGTAATTAGATTAATTCTAGTATGTTTATAATACCAATTGACATTCCAGCATGAAGCTTGATAATTCTGTGGATAGTCAGAGGTATGTTCGCCACCGCCGAGCTTCGCTGATATGCCATTTGAAGCATCCAGAATCTTGTTTGGTCTGCAGATGAAGGTCCATTCACCATTTTTAAGGTCATTTGGATGTGTTAACCAGCCCATCTCTTGGGCACCGTTTATCCAGTCATATTGTTGTCTGTCTTGATCTGCTCTATCTTTTGTATATACATGAAGACGTACTGTGTTGTCTCCATCCCCTTTACCAGGATGATCGCTCATAAATCTAATGAATTTAACAGCACCTTCTTGCTTTATTTCAAATCCCCCAGTGTCGCTTACATCCAGTCTTATATCATTGGATGGAAATAGAGATGGGTTAAACCTATATGAATATCCACCTGGTTTTGGTGTGCCCATCATAAGTATGCCATCTTCATCTAACTTTTCTGTTGCTGCTGCTGATAATGATCCTGTGCTTTGTGACGTAGCATTTACTCCTCCTGCTGCGGTAGCAGCGGTAGCATTTCCAAATAAACTATTGATAAACCCGGCACGATATGCGAAATAACCTATAGCACCAGCTCCTAATAGTCTAATGAATTGCAAACGAGAAATTTTGTTTCCCTGTATGTCAGGGTCTTTCTCATTCATATATGATCTTTACAAATTCATAGCCATTCATTTTTGGCA
>JBKPMB010000023.1:0-4997 GCA_046731995.1 Thermoproteota archaeon
CGTATCTATGGACATTTTACGAACAGTTTTCATCCGTTCATTTTTTAAATCACCTGTTTGTTCTTGCACAAATCTTGGTTATTTTCCTATCTGTCCAGCTAATTAAGATTTCCCAATTGAAGAATAGAAACTAGTAAAAACTAGTGGGATGGTGAGTGCCTACACCATAGAATTGTTGAGAGCAAGTTGAAGAGTAATTGTTCAAACGATCTGTTTATTATCATCATTATTTATTTATTCAATGCTGAAGCAATTTCGAAATGGTTGAAATAACAAAAAAAGCACATTCAATAGATGGGTTTACTGATATTCTCTGCGTAAACTTGGAATTGACCAACAGTAGTAGACTGTATGGATAACATAATTCTTTTTTTGCTTTTAGATTCTCCTATCTTTTTTGCTTTCTTAATTTTGCCTTATTCTTGATGTTCCTTGGTCCTATCCTTAATCTAGATCCACAGCAAGGACAGAATATTCCATCCTATTGCATAAACAAATCACATATGGGACAGCGCTTATGTCCAGTAGAGTAACGACCAGAACCTTTATGACATAAACATATCTCTTTACATGTCATTTTCTATCATCTAGTTATGCAGTTCTCGCTATAGCAAATCTACGTCCTGTTTTAGTAATTATGATCTTAACTTTTTCTCCTATATGTCCGCCCTTGACAAATATCACACATCCTTGTATCCTAGCAATGCCATCGCCTTTTGTACTAATTTCTGTAATGTCTACTTCATATTCTTCACCCATTTTGAGTTGTTGTATTACACCAGTAGAACCTGTAGGGAGGCTTACACGACCACTACTACTACCCTTACCACCCACACCATAACTACTTTTCCCACTATATCCTTGTCTATCTATATTTCCAAAAGTTGTTCGCGGTGGCTGAGGAGTACCGTCATTTTCATGTCCAGGATGTGATCTTATATGTTTCCAGTATTCCGAATTTGTGATGGCATTTTTGCAAATAGGACAGTTTGCGTAACCGCATCTATGATATCCTATGAAATTAGGATGAATCCTTTGGTTACACTTGTCGCATTTATCGTCCTTTCTTTTCAAAGCATTCATTGCAGAATTCAGCTAGAAGCACCTCTTGTATTTATCACGTAGTTAGATCGGAATGCGTGTTGAAAGACTAGATAATGAAGAATACAATGTACATTACCTCTCATTACTTAGATTACTCTCTTCTTCTTATACCTATACAACAATTTTTGCTGTAGCGAATCTCTGTCCTACTGACGTAATCTTTGCCTTTACGTCCTGTCCAATTTGTCCATTTTCTAAAGATCACAAAGCCTTGTCTCCTAGCAACACCATCGCCTTTCCTACTTGTTTCTGTGATTTGTATATTGTATTCTTTACCTGTCTCAACTGATTTTGGTCCGAAGCTTCTATTTGCATAGTTGCTGTTGCCATATCCTCTTGTTCCTGACATATAGCCCATTAATAACTCAGAAACACTACTTTTATTCCCAATATGAACGGATGTTTTTCAAATTTGAAATAATTTGGTAGAAAGCCATGATATAGTATATAATTTAGTTTCATGACACAAACATCGCGATACTTCAATCTTTAGAATTGATCCTTGTTGAGCTATAACCAAGAATAATTATTAATCAATAAAGCAGCGGATATGATGGCAACCCGCTGCTCTTTGGGAATTGATCCACCTTCTCACGCTGTATAGAACGTGCCGTGAAATTAGCGGGATGTCGATATTTAAGAACTGTTATAAATTTATCCGTCGAAGTGAACCTTTCAATCACTAAAGCAGCGGGCTGTATCTTCCGCTACTTATGGCACAAGTGTTATATGGTATTTAACTACTTGCAGAGATTTGTCCCTTATGTAATAAAAATCAATAGTTTTTGAAGATCTAAGCAGCACAAGACCAGTTCAAGTTTTGGTCGATGAAACATGGGTTTTGAATTCGATACATTCTTCGATAAGTCCGATGTTTATAAATTCTGGTATTACAGTTTGATCATTTAATATAACTGGTACTTAAGATCATGAAGAGCAGCTAAAAATACGAAAACATACTAGTTTTATCCTAATGAACTAATCTGAAGCTTTTATCACCAGTTGCTCTCAGAAAGTTATCAATATCTATTATGATATTGGAATACTTGTTATCTAGTTCAGCATTAGGCAACACATAATATGTGGTATGTTTTGTTGTTAATGAATTTGGTTTGGCGGATATCAACCATATATTCTTATGATAGGGCTGTAAGAATTCCAATTCTGATACTTTATTTAAGTCCATCTTTTCCTTTATAAATTGAACAATAATCGATTTCTCAGGTTTTGCCTTTAAACTTTGTAAGCTTGGTATGATCACGTCAAGAGCTAAATCGTTCTTGATTGCGATTTTTCTTTCTGATGGAAGAGTACAAATTGTAAGCATAAAATGAAGAAGTGCCTCACTCAATGTAGCTACAAATATTGCATAAAAATAATCATCAACATCATCATCATCATTTAATTCAGAATCTAATTTTGCAATGCATTTGCTCATTATGAGCTCAATATATGTTTGTGATAACTTGATGTCGGAAGTGATCTCTGTTTGAATTTTTTCCTTACCTACTTCATCTTCTATTACAGAATATAAGGTCTGCTTAATTTCATCTCCATCTAATATTTTTTTTATCAATATTAGTATATATTGACAAGAATAATTTGCCTATATAGCTTATCAATTTTTATCTTACTATAGAGCAGCTTTATACTATGATGCAGATCCGTGAACCCTATTAATAAGAGAAACATACTTCCAATTATTTATGATAAAAGGCAAAGTTAGTAACACATTAGAATTAATAAGATTGTGGGGACTAAAAGCTATTTAACTAGTAACAAGGAGGACAAATTATGAGTCGTACAAAGTAGTCTTTATTGGAGCAAATTCGTGCCAGGGTAACGAAAACCCTAAAGGATGGCACTCAGCTTGATATGTCAACCGAAGAATGCAAAAAATTCCTTAAAAGACACGTAAATGGCAAAACAAATCTTGTGATAATGTTTGTAGATATCAATAATTCTACACAAATGAGCTTCTCTTTATCTGAGAAAAAATTTGCTTTAATACTTCAAACCTTCGCACAAGAAGTAGGTATTGCCGTATTAAGTTATGGTGGATACGTATTCAAGTATGAAGGTGACGCAGTTATTGCATTATTTCCCGCAGAACACGATCGTACAAAAGCATGTAACAATGCACTGAATTGTTCAAGAACAATATCAGAAATCATAAAGGAAGTTATCAATCCGGTCTTTAAGGCACATGATTTACCCGAAATCACAATAAGAATTGGATTGGCTTATGGTTATGGTTTAGTAGTACTTTATGGAAAGAGTTTGAAAGAAGCTCATATAGACTTAGTAGGTTCAAGTATAAGTCTAGCTTCAAAGATTGCATCTATAGCACAGCCTAATCAGGTATTAGTAGGTGAGTTTATTTACAATATTCTTCTTTCATCAGTGAAAATCAGTGAAGAATTTTTAGGAAATATTAAATTCAAAGAGGTGAATCTCAGTCCAATAAGGTGGAAATACCTTTCTCGTTCGGATCCCGAAAGTTTGTATCGTGTGTATGAGTTTTTAGACAATAGTCAATAAATTCTTCTTGATGATGACTATTATGGGAGCTAGAACTAGATTAATAAAATAACTATAATGACATATTAATTGAAAGATAAATAAAATAATAATAACAACACCACTAATTATTGCTTGATCTGCTATTGTTAATCAAGTCATATCTTGTACAATACCTTCTTTGCTAGTCTGCGACTCCGTATCTGGTTTGGTTATTAAAATTAAGGGCTTGTACTAGGGCTATCTTCATCTCTGGAATAGAAACAGCTTCACCTTGGGCAGCTGCAGCAGCCATTCGAGGTACGTGTACCAATTCGTTTAGATCACTGACTAACAATTTTCCTATGGCTATATGACCAATATACGACATAAACAAAGTATATGCAATCATTGCAAGGATTTTTACATTATCCTTATCACTATCTTTTCTAAGAATACGTATAATAATGCTAAGGGTACAAAAGCAACATCTATTAGATTTGTTATGAAGATGGAGCCATGACAGTGTTGAACTAACCTTCCATTTTATATCCCTGCAAATTAAACTGTTTAGATCTCGGGATAGTATGTCTTAGCCTTTAATGTATAAATTAAATGTATCCAAATTAATGTCAACAGCCAATTTAGGATCGAGTATTTTGTAAAGCATATGTGACTGTTACTTTTTATTTTTTTGCTTGCTCTTTTTCTTCAGCTTTATGTGGATGAATCTATTGTGAACCAAACAGGCGTTAGAATTTTTGGTTATAGTTTGAATATGGGAAACAAACTTGAAAGGCTAAAGCAATGTGTGACTGATCAAAGTGATGTTGACTTTTATTTGGCTTTTCGACATCCATTAAATGCACTAGAAGAGGAATTCAGAGTGTATCCATTTATGATAACGGGACCATGTTCTCCATTCTCTGATACATCTTCACCAACTTGCCTAACATGGTTGGTCAAATATTGGTACTACCTAAAGCAGCAGTATGAACAAAGTGAAAGAAGCAGAAGCAACTGATATTTGCTATGCGCAGAAGGTAGTACATTAAGTATCTTCCTCAATTTTCTTTGCCTGCAATAACAGTCTCATTTACCATCATTATATTTTGTTATTGCTTGTTTATACTAGAACCTTCGTTGCCTAGAGGAATATGTGTATACATGACTAGCCTAAATATAGATAGATTACATAAAAGGAGAAACCCAGCATCCTGTAAACTTATTGTGAATATTAAATTGTTGTCATACTCATCATCATCATCAACAAGCAAAATTCTGCTCTTCAATATGATAATAATAATTCTTCTAGTTTGTTTTTTAGATCTCTAGACCTATTCCTCATAGTTACCTCTGTTACTCCTGCTGCCTCGGCTATATCGACTTGTGAC
>JBKPMB010000024.1:0-5381 GCA_046731995.1 Thermoproteota archaeon
TTCTGCATACTTCTAATAATTTTAATTAAGTTATTGAATATAGACTTTCCCACGCAATTGTAAAGGTTTTAATTGCTCTTTTTGGAGATAGGGTGCAAGTATTGTCTACGTCAGACGATCGACAATCGCCATTATCACCCGAACATCCACATCAACAACACTTGGTTCGCTCATTGAGCCTCTTAGACATAGTCATGGTGGGAGTAGCCGCAATGATAGGTGGGTCAATCTTTGTACTCACTGGAACTGCAATAGGTTTTGCAGGCGGTGCTGTCATTGTTGCATTTATAATCAATGCAATAATTACTCTATTTACAGCGATGGGATATGCAGAACTAGGTTCAGCAATGCCTGAAGCTGGTGGAGGTTATCTCTGGGTTAGAGAGGGATTACCCAGACCAAATGCTTTTATAAGTGGTTGGATGGCGTGGTTTGCACATATAGTTGCAGGTAGTCTATATGCGGTCAGCTTTGCATCATTTCTTAGCAGCTTACTTAAGACTACGCATGTTATTGGTAATAATTATGAACTGCTAGGGATTATTCCATTTGATAAGTTAATAGCAGTAGTATCTGTAGCAGTCTTTACTTTTATTAATATCAAGGGAACGTCTGAAACAGGTAAGGCTGGCGATATTGTTACAATAATCCAGCTTGGTGTCATCTTCACTCTAATAGGAGCTGGATTTTGGAGTATATACAGTCATCCTAATTGGCAGATGAATTTTTCAGACTTCATGCCAATGGGAGCAGCTGGAATTGTTGCTGCTATGGGTCTCACATTTATTGCATTTGAAGGATATGAAATAATTGTCCAAACAGGAGAAGAAGTTAAGAATCCAAAGAAAAATATTCCAAGGGCTATATTCATATCGTTGACTGCAGTGGTCATACTATACTGTCTTATTGCTTTTGTTTCAATAGGCGCAATATTTCCAACTGGAATACCATCATGGAAATTTATTGGCAATTATGGCGAACTTGGGATAATGAAGGCTGCTGAAATGTTCTTGCCATATGGAGCTTTTGTCATACTCGGTGGGGGCATGATTTCTACATTAGCGGCACTTAATGCAACTACGTTTTCTTCAGCAAGAGTAGCGTTTGCAATGGGTAGACATTATAATCTACCTCATCAGCTAAGCTCAATACATCCAAAGAATAAGACCCCTCATATTGCAATTCTAATATCCGGTATAATTATGGCAGCTATGGCTTATGCACTTCCTCTTGCACAAATAGCCATCGCAGCTGGTGTTATTTTTCTCCTTTTGTTTACCCAAGTAAATATTGCTGTGATCACTATACGTAGAATATATGGT
Organism: Thermoproteota archaeon; assembly: GCA_046731995.1. Classification (GTDB taxonomy): domain Archaea; phylum Thermoproteota; class Nitrososphaeria; order Nitrososphaerales; family Nitrososphaeraceae; genus JAFAQB01. Next base: position 1,323 of record JBKPMB010000024.1, read on the forward strand.
GACAAGCTAAAATATGGATTTAAGATACCTCTATTTCCAGTTATTCCAATAATAGGAATATTTCTTAAACTTGGCCTAGCTATTTATCTACTGATAATAGATCCTCTGAGCTGGTTCATAACTTTCATATGGGTTGCAGTTGGATTTGCAGTATACCGTCTTTATACTTTCAGGAGAGAGATCGATCATTACGCTCCTATAATAACAAGTGAGGGCGATCTCAGCAGAAAACACTTTAGGATTCTGATACCATATACTCCGGAGAATCCAGACAGACTAATAAAGTACGCAACAAGTGTAGCCAAGGAGAATGATGGAGAAGTTAATGTATTAAGGGTAATAACTGTTCCACAACAAACACCACTTTCTGCAGGTGTAGCATATGGTGAAATAGCTAGAAGATCATTTGAACCATTAGAAAAAATACTAGAAAACGAGGGCATATTAAGTCACTACCTAGTTAGAATATCACATGATGCTATAGAAGCCGTATTAGCAACTATTGAGGAACAAAATATCGATCTATTGATCATTGATTTTGAAACATTACGAAATAGTAAGAAGCTGCAAGCATTAGTTACTTGCGACATACTAGCTATTAGGACAACAGGTGATGATTTGCGTATATTTGAATCAACAAATAGAAACACAGCAGCAACATTTTCACAGCAAATAGAAGAAAAGAAGAATATGTTAGTGCTATATGACGGTGGAGATCATTCTGATGTAGTACTGAAGGCAACGAGCTGGCTTGAGCATTCTGGAAAATTCAATGTAAGTGTGCTATCAATAAATAAAAAGCAAGAAGATGATAATGATGACTACAATAAGAGTAATAACTATAATAGTGGTAATAAAATTCAGAGATCTGAGGATGACGATCTCTCACACAATATCAAGCAAAAAGAGTATCTTGAGCAAGTTGGAGTTGAGTTTAATGAAATTTATTTATCAGAGGAAACTGAGCAGAATAGCGAAAAATCTGCTGATTTAATATTATCTGCTGTTAATTCGTCCCAACCTGACTTGGTAATTGCCGGTGCTACGATAGGTAAATTCAGCTTCTTTAATAATTTGCATTTTTTGGCACTACTAGATCAATTAAATTGTCCTATTGTCATTGCAAAAGATTTTACTATTCCTGGTGTCCATCGTGTAAAATCATGGCTAATGAAAATCATTCATAGATAATACTGCTTCATATGACGTATTATTAGTGCGTTAAGCTGACTATATCATACTTATATGCTAAGCGTTCAAACAAATCGATAGCTGAAACATTATCGCCAACGAATTCGCCGCTATTAGACATAAACTACAATGGTAAGCATTTAGCACTTCTAGAGAAGAAAATCGCCTTCAACTGAAGATTTTACTACACATAAGCTTTGTGAACTAATCCTAAAAGATAGGAATAGAACGTCAGAGGAAAATGTGCTGACAATGTGTGATTATATAATAGCAATGAAAAGTCTCCAGAACAAACGTATTGGTATGACCAGTTATAGAAATAGATGAATCTATGAATGATCTTACCTTCTTCTTTTAGCAGTTATTTTACGCGAATGAAATGATAGTAAAGAACGTCCTAATTCATATATGGATATGATAGTTACTGTATTTTTGTAAGAGTATGAACCACACCACTGTCCTCTGCTTGATAACAGCAATAGCATTATCCACATATGGCATCATGGTAGGAATATCTTTTGTTTCAAATTCTGCACATGCAGAGTATTCATCATCGTCATCATCTCATTCAACAACATGTACAACAGTTAACAACAGACTTGTTTGTACTACCTCGCCTGATAATGCATGTACATATTATGGTTCTAATTCAGTTGTGTGATAACCGCAATTCACAAGCTACACCAGATACACCAAATGATTAGCCAGCCATTTAGCTTTGCAGTGACGTGATAATATGTGCACGGTTCCCCTGTACATAGAACGATCTTCTCTGGCGATTCAGATAGATCTGAGTGATAAGTCTTCTCTTTTCTTTGGGACAAAAGCTCAGCTACACATTGCTTTGTGGTTCTCAATTGACTCTGCACCATACGATCATTACTTTGCCAAAAAATTTATTGAGGATTGCATCATAGGATTCTCCAGCTAGAAATTTCAGCATCAAATTATAGCAGCAATTACCTCAATACAAATATAGTTATGTTATAGAGGAAGAAAACTGGTAATAAAATGAACCACACAACTCTAGCATTAGTTGCTGTCTTAGCAGCAGCAGCTATAGTAGTAGGAACATTAGCATCTCCAGCATTTGCAGATAGCAGCAAAACAATCACAAAACAAATAAACAAACAAAAACAAATCCAAAGTGGATTTGTCACTGAAGGTTTACAAACCGCCGATAACTGTATTGCTGTAGCTAATGGAGCTAATGCATGCAGAGACCAGGGAACTGGCGCACCTACTGACGCTACTGGCTAGCCACACTAAGGATAGCTAAGGCAGTAGTAGCAATCTTTTTTTATTAGTACTGCTGTTACTGTACAAATCACTTATTTTCAATATATGCGGATGCGTTATCAATTATTGGTAACATTATGCTGAAAATTGGTGTTTGTGTTTAATAGGGGTATTTGGTAATATTCTTCCTTTCTTCCTTCTTTCTGGTTATGTTGCTATTAGATAGGGCCTCATCATAGCAGCCAGAACATACAAATTCTTTCAAGGTAACAACACTGCAGAAGCATTCAGTCTATGCAAACAACTACCTTTTTTACTTTATACCATACAATGAAAATACGACTCGAAAATTTTTCTGCATCATAACTAGGCTTTATCTTCCAAAAAATCCATATAATATGCCGTTTGATAGTTTACTTATATTCAGAATGCCAGTTTTATAAAGGAATATTCCTACTACTACTCCTATGGAAATGGCAGTTAGCATGTAAATTGCTATTCCTGCAATAACTGATTCGGATGAATAGACTCCAATTACATGCCCAAATGCTATCCATGTAAGGTAGTATGGCAAACCCATTTCAACTTCAAAGATGGCTTTTGGGATGACAAAGGCTACTGCCCCTACTATATATTAGTACAGAAGAAAGGAAAGACTGGCTAACAATGAAGTTAGATAAAGCTGACTATGTCCAAGTTTTTCAAGAAAATCTTCATACAGGTGATATATTATAAATTCTAGAGCAAATGAAATCCATATGATGATATCAAAAGCTTGGCAGGAGCATTGGAATTTGCATTATCCAATTATAATTATGTAACTCAAAATTCGTTACATGGTACATTTCCTGACACCACAGATAATGCTTATCGTATGATAACTGCTGCATTTACATATGGCGTCGTTATCAACAAGCATGATATTAGAACCAAATCAAGGCAAACCGAGCAACTGCTTACACATCGTGAGGATGATGAGGATGAAACATGAATGCTATTTTCAAATGTAAAAGGTGTAAACAAACATTCATTCAAGAGGAATTTGAAAGGTAGCAAAATTAAGAATTAAACAAATGGAAAAGCAAATAGAAAAAACTCAAAATAAAAATAGTAATATTATATCGCACGCTCACGCACACTAGCAGTCTTGAATTAAAAAAGGCCCTAATTACTTAAAAGCAGCGGGTTGACGTAACAGAAAGGTAACCCGCTGCTTGTGTGCATACTTAATGAATCTCTTTGTCAATGCCTACAAGTAGCAAAATACAGATACCACTCTAATATTTAAAAAATTTACCAGATTTCTCTGTATTTGTTTCTATATCATGTATCTTATCATAATGACCGTGGCTAGTCTGAGTTAACTTGGTTATCTAATATTAATAATTCATGAAATCATATTATGCCCTACTCGAATAATGAAGCAAAGCAATTTCTCTCTCGTGTCGTCTATTCTAAATCTCCCCGTGTACCCTTGCACGAAAGTAGACGGTACGAGACATATTTGAACATAAATTGTGAAATGTTCCAATTTGGGGACTACTTTAAAAATCTCGCTTAACATAGTTAGACTAGATTAATAATTCAATTTAGTGCATATAAACTACATAACAAAATCGTGAGAAAATG
>JBKPMB010000025.1:0-4807 GCA_046731995.1 Thermoproteota archaeon
ATTGTGGATATATAGTATAGTAAGGTCGTTAACTAGGTATATTCTTCTCTCAGATAGATTCTATGAAACTGGAAATGATAGATATGCTTTGCTTGCAAAACAAGTGCGTAAATCAGTAAGTGAACTTATACAATCCCGAGATGATACACAACACCTCGTTTATTCTATAGATTATTTATTAGGACAGTTTTCGGCATTTTGGAAATTTGAACAGGTTATAAAACGTCGTATACTTAAAAATTATACTTTTTCCTATGCAGAAATAAGACATTTTAATCTAGCAAAATCATCAGATGCCTCACTAATATATGCAAAGGTTTTAGATGCAAAGCTTCCAAGCTTTAATGAAAATGTCGCTTTAGTTCTTCATTACAATCAGGCGCTGCTTGATATACAAGATGACTGGGAGGATATAGAGGATGACGTTCAGGAAGATATGCCCAATATCTTCGTTATGGCCGCTGTCGAAAATATTCGATACCACCGAATAAAAAAGTCTAGACGCAATTTAATTAGGAAGGTTGTATTGAGCGAAACGAACTCATATGGAGGACCTGTTAGTAGGTTGGTAAATGAGCTTCAGATCTCAAGCAATAGAGTTTCTATTCCTGAAAACTTCGCCTTCCTAAAGTTCCTATCAGATCGTTATGCTGATACATTAAAAAGAAAGATTTCTTCACCTAATTTTTGATGAATATATATTGCTGCAGATTCAGCTTCTGATATCCTGAAAAATTAGAGGTAGTTGAAAAGGACGTAATTAACTACCCATAGAAGCTCGTTCCAGTCGTCTCTTGTTCCAATTATTATATATATCTATATAGTACAGTAATGTATTTCCAATGACAAGTAATCACCTCTATACATTAGCAAAAACAAACATGGGTGCTATTACTTTAGCAATTCTTACTTCGCTCATCATAATTTTTGGCGGTATTGCAGTATATTTAGTAGAACACGAACATAAAGGTGCTAATATAACCACGATAGGTGACGCCTTTTGGTGGGCTGTAGTTACAATCGCAACTGTAGGATATGGTGATTACTATCCAGTTACAGAGGCCGGACGGATAATAGCGATATTCATAATGCTATCTGGAATAGGAATCTTTGCACTCTTTGTAAGTACGCTTGCACGTAGAAGATTGCAGCGAGCAGAGTCAAGGGTAGAGTCAAAGACTGAACCCCTACGATCCAATGTATTAGGCTATGAGACAAAGACATTTTTAAAAAACAAAATGGATGGAATAGAGAGTTTGACTGAAGAAGATTTTGATACTCTTGTTATTATGATGAAAAGTCTGCGACGTACTTTACTTGAAGAGTCAAAGATCCTACGCAAGTGCTCAAGGTGCGGTGTAGCTTATCATCATGATAACAACAAACCTAAATTCTGTAGCAACTGCGGTCTTGATCTTGGCTGTAGTGGTGCCTCTGAAATAGCATAAACCTTAAATCAACTGTAGAGATGAGTGAAGATAGATTATAACGGTACTTGGTTATTATCCTAGTATCTTAATAGATTCTTTGCCTTGTTGTTGCATTTTCTATGGCATTTGCGAGATATTTGCCTGTCCATAAGACACAGATTTATTTTGCCACTCTGGATAATTGTTAGGTAGAACTTCCTTAGCTATTTGTGCTGCTAATGTTAAGAACGCATTATAATCTCCATTACTCCATAACTTTTCTGCCTCCTGATATTTTGCTTCAGGGACTATGCATTCTTCTTGGCCGCGTCTTCTCTTATTGTCAAGATAAATGTCAAAAGCTTTTCAATACTATACGTAAGAGAATTAATAATGCTGTTGAAAAGGTCCCCGATTTCCACAGTGCTTATGTACTACTCCAGAAACAGAATTCTAAAATAGATTGTATGCATCGGTAACTTCGGTTTTTATAGATGTGTTCGCGGGAAATATTTTTATAACTTGGAACGTGTTTTATTTTTAATGGCATTCTTTGGAACTTCTAGACGAGTCGCCCGCAGGACTGCGAGAAGAACTTCAAGGCGATGGGGTGCACCAGCACAAGATGAACCATATGAACAATATGCAGCGCCGCCGCCACCACCACCGCCACAACCCCAGCAGTACGAAGATCCTGTAAAGGTATTGCAAGTTAGGTTGGCCAAAGGTGAGATCACACCCGAACAGTATCAAGCAAGCTTGAAAATGCTGCAAGGCGGCTAAGTTCTTATTTTTTATTTATTGGATCATTCTATTGTCCTTGTACATCAAGAGCTGACGATGATAAATTTTAGCTAGAATTCGCTTTGTTCGTGCCAGCTTTTTATGGATATCGACAATATATTTTGTGATTGGAAAGACAGTATTTACTGCAATTTGACGATCATTCTCTGAGATCTCAAAATGTTATTACTAAAGATAGGAATAGTTCAGAATTGCCAACATTCTGATAGCTCTAACGATATAAAGAGGCAAGTTTCTAAAAAGTTCTTGGTTAGTCAGAGCATTCTCAATTAGCCTAGTATATGGTCATTTACCCTAAACCTTTTTCTCTAACTATTTGTACTTGACGAGCCTTCAATATATATTCAAGTGCATCCAAAACAAGTAGTCCTGTAAAGGTCTCTTTAAGATTCATGTGGTGTATTTTATCAAGTATAGCTCCAAAAAGTGGATATTTTGTCTTTATCTCATTAATCTTCGATTGAATGACCGCGTCACTGATCGCCTTGTCTTCCATGCTCAGAAGACGAAGAGCATGCATTTTGCCCAACCACCTGACCCCATCAACAAGCAATGTAACAGTACCTGCTTCCTCTAGATCCATATCCGGGATTCTATCCAAAATAGCCGATACAAGCGGGTAGTTGGTTCTGAGTTCCTCAATCACATCTGGAACATCATCATAATCAGATAATTCTCTAACGGTCATATGAAACTAGTCCACCCAGCATTACTTAAGTATTTATCATGTTGGCTAGTTCAGAAATGTTGTGCTTATACTCTTGCAATCAGCAAAAACTCACAATTTTTGTGTTTATTACATTTTGTTCCAATGACAAGACTCATACTGTAACATCTTCTGCTTGATTCTACAATAGCAATCATAAAAAACAACCAACTACAAAGAAAAATTAGCAAAATATAATATTTCTCTCTCTTCCTTGGGAGGATGCAAATAGTTTTGGATAGGTTTACCAATGTTATTTGTAGCAGATTCTTATAGTCCATTTCATATACACACGTATATTTTACTATCTGCAATTTAACATAGAGGAATTTATGCATCAATGAATAATAATGAATTTAGCAGTAAAGATGTCGATTTCGATAAAAAAGACAACAATCAAAGTGTTAAATACGCTAAACGATCGACTTTTAGGAAAATCCTTATCCTAGGAACAATACTTGCAATCACACTAAGTATCAGTGCTTTGCTGGTCCCTCCTGAATATTTGATTTATTCCCAAAGTGCACAGGTAGCCATTGTAGGTTATCTTGTTATAGAAATAATAGCTAATACAGCTTTCAAGCTAGCAATAACTGCGCAACAATCAGGTCAGACAGCCAAATCAATAAGGAGTCTTACAAGGATTATCGGAGCTATTGTAATTGCAGCAATAATAGTGTCCTACCTTAGCCAAAATGCCGCCATAGCTGCATCAATTGGTACTATATCTGGATTAGTAGTTGGTTTTGCTTCACAAAATCTGCTTGGAAATATGATAGCAGGGATGTATTTAGCATTAACCAGACCGTTCAAGATAGGGGATATGATCACTGTATTCGGAAATAGCGGTAAAGTTTATGATATAGGTTTGCTAAATTGCGAAATCCTGATGAAAAATGGTAACATTGTGCGCGCTCCAAGTTCATCATTGTTGACAACCCCGATAATAATATTGCGTATGGAAAACAGTCATGAAAGTCAGAAGCGCCCTGTTGGTGTAAGCTGATCTGTTAAAAAAACAACACATACTGAAGGCACAAATGCAATCCCAAATTTGGAAATGCATATTATATTGATGCTGCTAATATAGCTAAAAAAAGAAGAATTATTGATTTCTAACGTGTTGATGAAAAAGTTTAAATCAATTGAATTTATTACGAACGCATGAGAGTTTCTATATACATTGGTATTATAGGACTTGTTATAGCACTTGGAGTCTTCACAGCTTTTTCTCTCTTTCAGAGAAATGTGAATGCAGCACAATCTACCCAAACATATGTCATACTAGGATGGGGTGGTAAGACTGTTGGCCTAGCTGATATTGTCTCAGATGGCCATCAAACTACTGTTACAGCGTCAACTCCATATATACCACCCCAAGGAAAGACTTTTGAAGCTTGGTTAGTCGATGGCAATTATGGTGCATCCGGCTATCCTCTTAGTTTAGGACAATTTGACGAAAAAGGAATATTAAGATACAAAGCAAATATAGTTAATGCATATACCTATACAGATCTTGCAGTAACAGTAGAACCCAAGGATGACCCTGATCCAAAACCTGCTACTTCTAATCAAGTTGGAGTTGCTGTGTTTTCTTCTCCGTATGGAAAGTGAAGTATAAAGGGAGGGGAATATATATAAAAATGAATTATGATAGAAAAAATATTAAAATGCAAAAGAAATATAGCCACCACATACTATTACTAGTAGTACCATCTATCGCAATTGCATTAATTATTATTGGTATGGTTTTTGTACCAACTATGAATCATAGTGCAGCTGCGCAGTTATCACAACAACGGCCAGGACTAAACGCCAACATAAGTCTTGCCACCATGTCAGAAGCTGCTAGAAATTTAGCTCAAAAATTAGGCATAAATTCGACTGA
>JBKPMB010000026.1:0-3530 GCA_046731995.1 Thermoproteota archaeon
TGGATGTATCTTCTCCTTGTTCTCCTTCTTTTAATGATGCTATCGATGGTGCTGCTGTTGCTATTCTTACAAGCCTCTGTGACTTGATATACTCTATTTCTTTTTGAGAAAAAATTGTGCTAGCCATTACGATAGATGAATAACGATTCCTTTCTTATTATTGCTTGTCTAATTCCATAATTAAGAGAACAGAAAAAGCTAAAGCTAATCTTGTTCTTAACATTATAAAAAGTGACATTCAAAGACCTCAAGAAAATAGTTAGCTTAGCAACAACGCAGCAGCAATATCGGTTAAGTGAAATACTCAAGGATAAACCCTTTTGGATCTGGAACGTCGAGGAGCATAAGCAAGAAGATGCCAAAACAAATGGAGATTGTTGCTTTAACCACGTAATTGGTTTGCCACAAAAAGATGGAAATGATAAGCCTCTATACGACTATGAACATATAATATTTGATTCTCTAGTTGCTCCTAATGGTAACAAACACCTCTGGATAAAGAAAGCAACTGGATTAGGAATATCAGAGTTTATGCTCAGGTTCATGGCCTGGCTTTGTTTGAAAGATAATGCACTATCAAATTCACAAATGTGCATTGTCACAGGGCCCAGGATAGATTTAGCTATTGCTTTGATAGATAGTATGAAAAAGCTGTTCTCAAGTGGTAAAAAAGGTCTTACCGTTTTTGATACAAAAGAGACAGTAATAGAGTTAAATGGTGTAAAGATAGAAGCATTTCCATCACACCACTTAGATGCTATGAGAGGTCTTTCAAATGTCTCTTTCATACTGCTAGATGAAGCTGATTTCTTTCCTCCAGGGCAGCAGCAAGATGCAAGAGACGTTTCTGAGAGATACATTGCAAAGTCAAATCCATATATTGTAATGGTGTCAACACCAAATGCACCTGAAGGTCTATTCGAAAGAATAGAGAAAGAATCAGAAGATACATGCTTGTACAAAAGGATATTTCTGGACTATACTTATGGCATTGGTAAGATATACACTTCAGAAGAAATTGAAAAATCCAAGCAATCACCATCATTTGAGCGAGAATACAACCTCAAATATCTGGGTAAGATAGGGAATGTCTTCCACACAAAAGATATTGAAGCAGCAATAGAAAAAGGAAGGAAATATAATCCTGATAATTTCAATCCATATTATTCCTTTACTTCCAGATCTATGGGTATAGACCCAGCATATGGTAGTTCAGCATTTGGTATTGTGGTAACGCAATTTGAGGATGGGATAGTACAAATAATGCATGCTGAAGAATATCATAGACCTGATTATAATGAGATGCTATCTGTTGTTTATGGATTGATGAGCAAATACAACGTAGACTCGGCATATATTGATGGTGCAAATCCATCCTTCATAAAATCTCTAAAGCTGCAGATAGGTGAAGATGCAGATTATGATAAAGTAATTGCCAAATACAGAGCAGAAGGATTAGGCGATAGCTGGAGTAAGGACATGAAAATTATCCCTGTTAACTTCAACAAAGAGCACAAAGCAATGTTAGGTCATTGCAAAATGATACTTGAGAAGGATGGTGGTCGCATTGCAATCAATCCTGATAAATTTGATAAGCTGATAACTTCACTTAGAACTGCAGTAGATAATGATGGGAATTTAGATAAAGAATCTACCTCTTACAACGACATATTTGATGCATTCAGATTAGCTTTGAAGTTTTATCATTATGAAGAAAACGATTGTTGTTAGTCAAAACAATAATGACATGAATTTTATATGTTTGATACTGATGACAGTGTATATACTGTCTACTAACTATAACCCCTTATGTACAGATAGTTGTTGTTTTCATCATATCCAAGATCAGCCATAGTTATTACCTTAAATCCATTGTCATGTAAATACTTCATTTCAGCATCAAATAGATTCAATGTTGTATCAACCGGTCTGTTGCTATAGCTTAAATCAGGATAATTAACAATAGTATGATAGATGATTATAGGAATTGCTCTTATTATTCCATCTTTGTTATAATTAGTCTGGTTATTAACAGCTGTAACGAATTTCTGAAACATCTGAGCGTTGTCATACTTGTGACGAACAACATTAGTACAAGTGCCACTATCACCATCACTGCTATTAGAAATGCATTGACGTTCAATATGTCTATGAGCCCAGCTATTGATAGAATATCTATTTGAAGGAGTTAATGTTCCATTGCTAAAATAAGGTCTACAATCTCTTTGGGCATTCTTTCCACTATTGCCATTATCAATATTATTGCCACCACTGCCACCATCACAATGTAAGAAAGTTAGCGCAGATTTGCTATCAGTTCTACCAAGGTTATAGTATTTGGCAACGGTATTTACAACTGTGGAATTATTAGATCCCTCTCCGTATGGATAAGCAAAAATTGTTGAATTGATTCCATGATTAGATAAACATTGTTTTGACTGACCTATTTCATAATCTAAATCTTCCTGTGATAATGATCCATTTATGTGTGGGTGATTCATAGTGTGCGCTTGAATATCCATGCCATCTTGCTGTAATGCTGCTATATCTCTCCAAGTAGTTGTCATATCTTTATCATGATGTCCTGCTTCTACCCAATTGCAGACTTCAAAGAACGTTGCTTTAAATCCATATTTGTCTAGAACTGGCTTGGCATACGTATACTGATTTTTATGTGAGTCATCAAAATTTATAATTACAATCTTGGTATTATTACTACTGGCGCTTTGACTGGTACTATTACTACTGCTACTATGGGTGCTTCTGGGTAAATAATGTGTTGGGAGTGGGGCTATCGAATCATTGTTATTAGATTTATTCGCTGTAATTGTATTGCTATTTTGACTTTTTTCAGACGATGATTGTACATTAGGTAAATAAGGAATCTGGCTATAAACTGGCACCAGAGACAAAAAACTAGATACGATAATTACTACTCCTATCAACACAACAATGGCAGAATTATTCTTTATCATGAGATCCTTCCTAAATTTGATGGTTAGATCTTATGGCAGTCGGCTATATTATTTTGATGCTGTGTTGGGAATGTTATTGGATAAGGTTATCTATAGATAACTATGTAACACTAAAGAAGTAACATCATATAATGAGATATTTGATGCTTTCAGGTTTGCGCTAAAGTTTTATCATTTTGAAGATAGCACTTAACACGATTAACTTAACTACTAGTATCATGTTTATTCTTTATTAGATAATAACATCTGAACCAACCACTTGCAAGTCTGGCTACTTCTTCTAAAGTTCCTGGTTCTTCAAATAAATGAGTAGCATTTGGAACTGTTACTAGTTTTTTCCTTTCAGAGCATAATTGCTTTAGTGCATCATTATTGAGGTCAATCACCTTTTTACTATCATTTCCACCTACAATGAGAAGTGTGGGAGCTTTTACTTTAGAAAGGTAATCAGGTCCAGCTAAGTCAGGTCTTCCACTTCTAGATACAATAGCAAATACATAGTTGGTGTTGATATTATTATTGGCATGTCTTTGAGCAGCCGCTACAATGGCTGCT
>JBKPMB010000027.1:0-2267 GCA_046731995.1 Thermoproteota archaeon
GGCTGCACCGCCAGTCATATTGCCCTGTGCTGCTGCTTGTTGTACAAAACTAGTAGCGAACACAGAAGCAACAAGTGCCGATGCAATGACTGCTGCAATCACTACTGCATATAGTGCTGTTGTATGTTTGTTATACATCAGAAACAGGACAATGTTAATATAATTTATAATTTTCGAACTTGTCTTCTATAATGAGATTCAAAAATATGATTATAGAATAAAAAATCTATAGTTATATATTATAGTAAGATTACGCAGTGTTCCAAAGTAAAGGATAGAGTTCTCGATTTTTGAGTGATGTTTTGAAGCGTTTATGGTACTACAACGTTTAAGTGCTTGTTGGATTCATGGAAAAATAGAGAGAATAGTAGAATCTAGTAATGATAATATTGCTCATACTGAAATTTATCTTGCTGTCAATGGTATTTATATTGGCTAACACTTCATGGACAAATTATCTACATATGCAAAAGGTGCAGGAAGATAAAGTGCTTCAGATAGCCAGTGGGAATACTGAGTTCAATAGTCATGTTGGAAGAGACTGGTTAATTGCCATTCTAGCAATAACAGGATCAATTTTGGCATTGGCAGCGAGTCATAGGATCTTATACAAATTAAAGAATAAGCAAACTGATTGGCGTAACGAATACAAGTAGTAATACTCTAAAGTTATTATAAAGACCGACTCTTTTTTTCATTCTCCACCCAATTCAAAATCTATACTGACTGATTTGCCTTCATATAAGGTCAAATGAATCTCGTCTCTTAAGAGTTGTGCTTTTTGGACCATTTCATTTAGCGTATTGCCCTTAACTCGAAATTTATACTTTTTTATAACTTGGGTTGTGTTGTCTTTAATAGTAAATATGACCGTTGTTTCATAACTCACTTCTCTTGTTCACGCTGTATTGTTTGTTTGTTGGGTAGCGTATGATCTATTTAAATTACATCATATTCATGCTATGCTATTTCTGGCACCGCAAATCTAGCATCAACTAGAAAAGTAGCAAACCAAACAGACAAATTCAAATTAGAATATCTCTTCGTCTTTTCTTGTACCTCCTAGACCTGTCTTGATACTGGCAGCACATTCCAAGCAGGCGCTGTCAGAGAAGGGAAAGTCCTTCATACAGTTCTTACATGTAGGTTTATTACATGTAGGACAGGGCTTTGTAAGGGTTTTCATGTTGCATAAATAACAGAATGACAAAGTTATCAGTATCACTTCACATTTCTTTCCTATTAATCTTATTTTGCTTAGGATATAATCATAAAGAAATTATTAACCACAATAGTTATTGTATCCCAAAAAGAATTTTTATAAAGCAACAACGCGTATCGACGAAGGGATTTATTTAATATAAATTTCTCATTGTTTAAAAAACCATTTTAAAAAGCAACAATGGAAATAGGGACTTGTACGATCGAAACCGAGTTATGGCTTTTGTCTTCTACTACCTTGAATATTGATAATTGCTTGTATGCTAGAAATATGAAGAAAACCATCATCACAAGTCAATTGCATTTTAAATCAAATCTCTCCACAAAAACTTTGATGTTCCTATAGTAAGGCCGATAAATGGGGGTCATGATGTCATTACAATTGCAGTGACGGTTTTATAAGATGCTTGGATTGTGAGCCCTCTAATGTGAAGAAGAGTCAGAAACTATTCTATATAAGCTTCCATTAAGGGTAAGAATGTACAAATATCCATCATCTGGTCCTACCTGTATATCTGTAATTACACCAAATCCTTGTCCTATTGTTACTCCTCCTGCTAGTTGTTGAGTCATTTCATCTGGAGTATTTGCTATTTTGTCTACAAGTGGACCATCAGATGGCAATACTAATCCTGTTCTATCTTCATTTAGTTTAAAATTGTATAGACGACCATAATCCACATCTCCCATAAATATAGTGTTTTCATATTGCGTTCCTAATTTATCTGAGTTGAAAAATTTAATAGCAGTAGGAGCAATTGTTTGAAGCCATGTAAATTCAGGTGCTCTATAAGCACCCTTGCCTCCGAAACTAACTAAATATTTAGGAGGATTATTGGTATCAGCTCCAATAGCAGGTCCTGGTTTAGACCCTGCTTCCCATATTCCTGCTACTTGTGACCAGCCGCTATTGAATCCTGGATTAACCAAATTGATCTCATCTCCAAAAGTATTACCATTCTCTGTATCCCATAAATTACCAGTTATAGGATCAAAATCCATTCCAAAAGTATTACGCATACCATAAGCATAGTATAAAGCTAGTG
>JBKPMB010000028.1:0-4122 GCA_046731995.1 Thermoproteota archaeon
AAGTGGTAGTGATCTAATTAACTCAGCTACAAATAGATGAATGCATTGATTGGATAAGACACTCTATAGATTTTAACAGAAACTTCAGCTACAATTATGCATCAGCAGAAGATTGGGAGTTTGTTGTTTGCGGCGCCGGGGATTACCATATAAACGTTAATTCACTCAGAAAAATAGAGAGAACTACAGGTATGATTTTGATACAGATAAAATCAAGCGATGGAGTTGCAGAATTATGGTTTGGTAGACGAATGGAGACTGCTGCACAAAAACAAAATGACAAAAATCTTCGAAACAGGGTCCTTTGAACAATCATCATATACTGATAAAAATCTGTAAGAAAAAAGGCTTGTTTCAGAGCCTAAGTTATTGATTTCTGTGCTCATCGTAGTCAAAAGCTCAGAAGAATTTTTTGGAAAAACAATGCAGATGGAACATGTCTATTCAACCTTCTATATTTAAAACTCTCTGCATATAGAAATAAGCAATATGTATATTGTTAGGTTTTACTAGAACTGCTAGCATTAGTAGCAGAGGATTTGGTAGTGTTGCTGGTGCTGGTAGTACCAGCATTACCAATAGTGAATTTAGCTTTCATAAATGGATGTATAGTGCAAAAGTAATCGTATTCATTATTACTTAGCTTCGTAGTGTCGAGTGTAAAGGTATCTTTTGATTTGATAATAGAGGAATCAAAGGATTTACCTGCATCCTTAAAGCTAGTCACGGTATGGGGAAGATTATCATTATTAGTCCACTGTATTCCAACTCCTTTTTTGACATTAAGGCTTTTAGGATCATAATTGGGGTTACCTTGAGCAGATGCGCCAGGTAGAATACTTACCTTTACGATTTGGGATAAATTGGGTGTAGGAGGTTGACTCGCTTTAGTGCCGGAAGTAGTATTAGTAGAGTTTCCAGTCTGTGAGCTAGATGACTTTGGGGTGGCTAATCCAAATATATAAAAACTAGCTCCTCCTACTACTGCAGCTCCGATAAAAATAACAGCAAGTGCTTTTATATACGGCGTCCTTTTATAGGACGCAACTGACAAAACTGCAGCTGGAATTGAAATTAAAATCATCAATCCAATATAAGCAAATATACTTGGAACTTGCGTGCTCACAGTTACGGCAGCAGCGACGCCAAATGATACAAGGAAACCCAGTGTAATGAAAGTAGCAGATTTTGCTCGCCCTGTTGATGGAAAACCATCTTTGAACATTCCTGCTGCAAGGAAAATCATGCCAATGAACATGGTTAAAAGTGAAACAGCATGCATTCCTTCTACGAAGGTCTTGGCTATTCCAGCAAGTGAAATTCCAACTCCGACTATACCTATCGAAGTCAGTCCTATTCCAGGTGTGAGCAAATCCCAGTCAGTCATATGTCAGATAACTTCATGGTTTTGATGTAATTAATCTTTTCTCGCGCTAGCACAATCAAATTACGATAAGAAAAAGCAGGCAAGATATGTTATATCCTAGATATAAAATCCAAGTTGAGCCAGGTTATCGTTCAAATTCGTGTTTGATTTACACATCTACCAATTAAGTCTAAAAGTGTTATGATACTCGTATTAGAAGATTTAGAATCAGTAGTGGTATTTATGTATATATTTCAGATTTATCTCAAATGCAAATTAATATACATGAGACATTCGTACGCTTTAAGTCATTATGTTAAAATGAGTATTATTGGCATCCTATCTATGTTTTAAAATTTTATTGTTTCTCAGCTGAATAATAATAATCTCTTTCTGCCCTGATCTCTTCGACTGTTTATAAGACACGATAATGAATAAGTTATAACAGACTTAACAATTAATACGCCATATTAATAATAATATGATCGACAGAATCATTCTAAGTTCAGGACAATATAAGAATTTAGTATCTTTGGCAAAAAATACGTTACCAAATGAATCGTGTGCAATTTTAGTAGGTAAGACAGCTAAAAAAGATGTACATATCATTAATTCAATATCTATGAGAAATTCTGATTCATCTAAAATTACGTTCGCTATAGATCCCCAACAACTTATTGAGACATATCAAACAGTTGAAAAGCAGAACATGGATGTAGTTGGAATCTTCCATTCACATCCTGCTGAGCCGGCGCCATCTTCTATGGACAAAAAATTCATGGAAATTAATCCCGTAGTATGGGTTATCTATTCTACCATCAATGACCAGTCTAGAGCATATATATATGAAGAAAAAATAAGAGAAGTACAAATGCATATTGCAAATAATTTTAATAGCTTACATTAGTCGAGAATTGTTACTTACATATATACTAAAGTTGCCTTAATAACTAGATCGCTGTAAATTTAGATAAATCCCATGCCCAAATTTTTCTTGTCCGATAGCAAAGCGTGTCAATACCCACACAATGTATGATACCCTGATTAAAGTTCAAGATAGTATATATCATAAAACCACAAGACAGATATTAATAAGCTAAACAACAACAATATTTTACATGAAAAATTCAACCTATAATTATAGAATTACTAAAAATCACAACAGGATGCATCCCAATTTTTTGATAATACATGGTTGTTAAATTATCATAGTTGTAAGCAAAAGCTATAGTACAAGTACTTAGGCCATGTTATTTATCAGCTATCTAGGTATCAATAAACATATTTTATTGATTCATGCAAAAATTTTTTACATACTGTTGTTATGGACTAACTCTCTCTGTGTCTCTTGGATAAAGTACCACATCTCGTATATTCTGTGAATTTAGCAATACCATCATTAACCTGTCGAACCCAAGACCACAGCCTGAATGTGGTGGCATGCCCCAATTAAATGCTTCTAGATGTTCTGCAAAGTCCATTGGGTTTAACCCTTGCTCTATTAATCGTGTGTGTAATTTGGAGTAATCATGTTGTCTTCTGCCTCCTGATGCCAATTCCAAATAGCCATATTGTAGGTCAAAGGATTTGGAGATCTTTGGGTCCTCTTCATTTTCATATATATAGAATGGCTTTAGCTGTGTTGGCCAGTCAGTAATAAAATAAAAGCCCTTATGAATTGTACCAAGCTTTCTGAGCGAGGCATCTGATAAATCATCTCCAAATTCCAATTTTTCACCTTGTCTGACAAGTTCTTCTAAACACTCTTCGTAAGTCAATCTATCTATGTTAAATTTATAGCTAGGAATTGCAATTTGGTCAGAATTACCGGCAACTAATTCAAGCTCAGATTTACAGTTCTTGCTGAGCTCCGAGATAACATTTCTTATGAGTTCCTCTACAATGTCCATTATATCTTCGTAGTCAACAAAAGCCGCTTCTAAATCTACACTGATAAATTCGTTCAGATGCCTTACAGTATGTGAATTCTCAGCTCTAAAATATGGACCAATTTCAAAGACTCTATCAAGTGCTAATATTAACTGTTCTTTGTATAATTGAGGACTCTGGGCCAAATATGCCTTCTTATTAAAATATGGAAAACTAAACAAATTTGAGCCACCTTCACTTGCGCTGCCTATAATTTTAGGGGTATTTACTTCAATGAAGCTTCTTGATGATAAAGTTTTTCGTATAACATGAAGTGTAAATGATCTAACACTGAATATAGCTGCAATTTTGGGATTCCTCAGATCCAGTGCCCTTGAATCTAGACGTTTATCGCTTGCTGATTCAACTCTTCCCGTTGGATCTATTGGTAGAGGATGAACTGCCCTACAAAGGAGGATTATTTGTTCCAGTCTGATCTCTACAGGAAAATCTTTGGCTTTACTTTTTTGAACTAATCCTGAGACTATAACCGCACTCTGTCTTGGAATATTTTTTAATAGCTGCAAGTTACCGTCAGTTGCTATTACTTGAACTGAACCAGTTACATCTCTAATTACTGCAAATGCAAGTTTACCAATATCTCTAGTATCTTCTACCCAACCTCCTACTCTTACTTTTTGACCTAGTAGACTCTCACTGATTTGGTTCGCAAAATGAGATCTATAAATGTCATGCGTCATATCTATAATTATTATTACTACTCGAATTCAACAAGTAATTCGATATTTCTAATTTCTTTAGCAATTTTTTTTATTTTTTCTATAGTATTTTTTGATTCAGAATTAGTACTTCTACCATCAATTAGT
>JBKPMB010000029.1:0-4075 GCA_046731995.1 Thermoproteota archaeon
CTATATGTTTTCTTTCTGAAAAAACCTGTTATATGGACTTGAACAATTGTACGATCTGGTTTGTATCCAAATAAGCTCATGTATTCATGAATTTCTTGCCTTCTATTTTGCGGTACCTCATCTGAGATTTGATTTCTAAAGTCAAGTAAAGAAGATGTCATGTTGATAGCAGATGCAACTGATTTTCTTCTGTTATTATTATTATTATTATTATTATTATTATTGGCATATGTAGACAAAGAATTTCTGGATGAACTGTCGTTGTTGTGAGTGCGACTATTTGCGCTGCTCATACTTTAATTGAGGCAATATTTTATATATAAATATCAGGCGTGATAGAATTTATTGTTCTTGCTGTACAGCATTGGCGAAAAAATTTTTACACACTAAGCACCTTTTGTCTTTAGTTATGAGACACAAAATAGCTATAATACAAGGTAGTTAAGACAACGATCAAAGGTGATGTATATTTGTATATTTGCAATAACCGTTTTCATTTTGCCTATTGGCTCGTCCGAATATTTCCATCTGAGCCTATAATTCCTTGTGACATATTCTTAACTATACCTCCAAAGTACTGTTTGGCTTCTTGAGTTGTATTTTTTAGAACAGGATTAGTGTTTATTATTTTCTCTGCACCTTTAAAGACTCCTGAAACAAAAACTTGCCATCCTAGACCTATAATCGCCAAGATTACTATAATTACTATTATCCAGGTGAGAGCTCCCATGTAAAAATAAATACATTTGTCTCTTTTAATATTTGTAGAGGTTCTTTCTATTTGAAAGCACCTATATATGTTCTAAAAATCATATCAAAGTAATTAGCTTATCAAGTCATCTCTAGGCAGTGGCATGTATGCCTATGGCTTTGTAGTAGTAGCTTACTAAGACGAACTTCAAACAATGATTTTGTTTGCATCCATCAATCATGCAATGGTGTTAGTCATAGCGACGCATTTATTACGCAATAAAATTTACCTCTATACTGTTCGGTCTATACCTCCCTTCCCTTCCCTCCCCTCCTATAACGTGGTCCAATCTTTAAAAGGATATGAAAAGCATGAACAAAGGATTCCTATTACATGATGAGAGGCTTATTTTCAAACAAAGATATTCTTATATCAGAATTACAATCGTGGAATGACCTCGCAAATAATTTGACTCAACAGCAAGACAAAGAAATGTTCAAGAAATTATTAGGAGATTACAGCAGTTACGTGGACGTTCTAATCTCTAATGACAATGATCATAGCTTTCCTAGCGAGCCGTTGATAACAGCTTTAATTATATCACAGCAAAAGAAAATAATTAGTTGGCTAATTTGTAAATTATCTGAATACAATAAAAAAACATATTGATCAGAATGAAGTATACTATTGTTAAGAATGGGTCACTTAATTTTAGGATGTTCCGGATGGAATTATGGCGATACACCTGAGAATGGTGGATGGACAGGAGTTTTCTATCCTGATGCCAACACCAAAAGGCTGCGTTATTATTCGCAATTTTTTGACACCGCAGAAATAGACTCAACATTTTACGAGAAATTCTATAGCAATATGACCAAGGGAACGTTCATTGGCATGTCCAAAGCAACGCCAGAGAAATTTCAGTTCTCAGTCAAGGTTCCAGAAACTATTACTCACGTCAAGCGAATGAGAATCGACCGGGGTGCTTTTAGTGATTTCGAAGAGTTTCTCGATAAGATTTCCCCCTTGAAGAAAGCACGGAAATTGGGTGCAATATTATTTCAACTCCCTCCAAGCTTCACGGTCAGCGAATTTAAGAATATTGAAAGATTTCTAGAAAGAATACCAAGATCTAATGGATCGTCAAGCTCTGGTTTACCTTCATCATCATCTTCATCTTCTCCTTCAATTGAAGCTGCAATTGATGATGGCTATGACTATGCTGTAGAATTCAGACATCCTTCCTGGAAAACAGAAGGACCATGGGAATTGTTAAAGCATTACAATATTGCTGCGGTTCTAACAGATTCCCCTGTACGTGAGAATCTCGGATTTCTGTCAGAAGTCGCAGTTACTGCCGATCACTCCTTCATAAGGTTTCACGGAAGAAATGAGAAAGGGCATTATTGGTATAATTATTTGTACAGCAGGGCTGAATTAAAGCCGTGGGTAGATAAAGTCGCAAAGCTCAGAGAGCAAACAAAAATCCTTAGAGTCTATTTTAACAACCATTACGGAGGAAAGGCCATTGTAAATGCCTTACAGTTCAAGGAAATGAGCTCAATACCTGTGACGCAAGAAGATAGAAATGTATTGCAACGAGCAGAGTCTTATCTATCGAAAATGCACACATAAAATATTCATCTAATACTAATGACATGATCCGTTGGCATATAGCATATTCCTATAAAAGCGACAACGTGGAAAATCATATAGTGTTAAGCTGCTGATACAATAGCAAAATAGACCGTTATTGGATCATCCAGTCATCCTCTAGTTAGTTATCCTAATCCAGAGCTTATTATCTATACATTGATTGCATTTTCAGATATTCTTTGTGTAAATACACGTCATACGAATTATGAATACATTTGAATGAAAATCAACCATCATCATCATCATTCTAATAGATATTTATGAGATCGCCAGGAGTTACTCTTTTAACCTACTTATATCTCTAATAATTTTGGTTGCTTCATGCAATATATTTAGATGCAATTGATAGCGTTCAAAACAATGTCTCTAGCGTAAAGGACTCTAATTATAATAATATCTTAGACGCAGCTTTGTCCTGCTGGAATGAGTATGAACCTATACCCAAAACTTGTGAGTCTGTTGGAATAGACAGTAGTTGGAATAAAAGATCCTTTCAGGGCCTCGATCTATATGCAGTTGACGCTATATCAGTTAACTCTGAAAACGAAATACTTGGGGCACAATGGGATACTGGACTAAGAGTTATCCGAAATGAAATGCTAGAATCAAAAGCACTTTTCATGGAATCTAAAGTGACAGAAATTGCAACAAAGAAAAGAGATATAGATATTATTTGTATTGATGGTTCGCTTACGTCAAGATTTCATCAGAACAACAATGATGATATTATGCAAATCATCGATATTATTAAAAAAAATGATAATGTACTCTTTGTATCAAAGAATTCAGATACCAATACACAATTTTCATCTTTAGGCGCAAAGGCCGCTGATATATTTTACTTCAACCACATCGGTAATTCTGCAGGCTTTAGTACTCCTTTTCGAAATAACCAAACAAGCCAAGAACACCGAAATGTCACTGAAATATACGCACGACTAAAAGAATGCACTCCCATAACTAAAATAGAGATATCTGATATGACGATTAGCCAAATTACCAACACTGAAGTAAAAAAATTATTGGATATGTTGTCATTTAATACTGTCGCAGGTTACCCGTATTGTCTGAAACTAGCCCATCAAAACTGCAAAATATCTAAAAGAGACATGGATAGGTTGATCGGTTTTTATCGGCTTAAAAACGAAGCTAGATCTAGGGACCCTCTCAATGAATAGAACTAACAAAACAGTACATATAATGGTAACATAATGCCTATTTTAAAGCTGTGTAAAGAACATGTATCGAGCTATACGCTATATCAATTTCTCATGAGAGCTAAAAATAATAATAATTTTATTATTAATTAAAATACAAAAAGAGCCATATTTCAAATCTATTCTATATTAACGTACATCCTGACAATTATGATTGACAGCTGTACTCCTGTTTGCTTGTATAGATTTGATAAAGTCCATCCCATATTGCGTATCAGCCTGATATCTATTAGATATAAAGTTAGGTTCAAAGCTGATATATCGGTTATTATAATACTCAATTCGATCCAAAGCTTTGATGATTGATGCGAAGTCGATATGCCCAAAACCAGGCATCTTCCTGTTATTATCTGCAAAATGCATATGACGCAATAATCGACCAGTAGAAAGTATTGCATTTTCGAAAGAGTCCTCCTCAATATTCATATGGAAAGTATCAAGCAAAACTCCGAAATTGTCCTGGTTTACTTTCTGAGCTACTGCTATGGCGTCAGCGGCAGTTGTACAGTAT
>JBKPMB010000030.1:0-3601 GCA_046731995.1 Thermoproteota archaeon
GGCAAGTGGTTTCTTGCGCGAGAAGAACCATTTCCAGAACAAATTGATACTTGGATTTGTTCTGCAGGGACACGGTACTTTTTTGCCCCAACAAAATTAAACAAGCAAAATCTTATAAGGGAAGGCTATCCTGAGGAGTCAATCCATGTTGTTGGCAACTCTGTTGTTGATTCAATTTACCTAAAAAGAAGGGATGTAAAATCTGCTGAAAGTATTTTTGATATCTATCCTAAACTTGAATGTGGCGAGTGGCTAAGAGTGGACATACATAGGAGAGAAAATCTTACTCCTCGTAGATTCAAATCAATTGTTAATGCACTTGTGACTCTAATTAAAAATACAGAGCACAAAATAAACCTAGTTATGTTGAATGCAACCAAATCTGCACTGGAGCTGTATAACTTTGAATCCAAATTACAAAGCCTGACCGAAGAGTTTCCAGACAAATTCATTATTACTCCTCTGTGGAAAGAATATGCGCACGTAATTGAGTTTTTAGATAGCGGGCATTGTTGGGCAGAACTGACAGACTCAGGATCGATGCAAGAAGAGTTGTTATACTTTTCTAATGTGCTCTCATTGACTGTGAGGCTTAATACAGACAGGCCTGAAACAGTATTTGATGCAAAAAGCAATGCACTTGTGCCTCCAATAAATCCACACTGGATTACGTCGATTGTTAAAGAAACATACTACAGAAAAGAAGCACTAGGATTGCTTCTCAAGAACAAAAAATCAATTTATGGCAAACCTGGGCAGGTTTCAAAATCAATTGTTAAAGTTATAAAAAAAGAGTTCGAAGATGAAGATGCTAACTTCTATCCATGGTTGCATCAAAGAATTAATCTCTGGAGAGAGAAACAATTGCTCAACTATATGTAAATTTAGTTACATTGTTTGTAAAAGTATATATATACGGACTGTGCTACGCGCTTTTTTATGATTTTACAACACAGATTATCGAATTATTACAGGTTCAGAAATCAGACTTATTTTTAATAATACTTTTCATCTATCTCTAATCCTAAATTGCTTCTTGCGCTCATTTATTTTATCATTATTATTCTAGATCTATATCTTTCCCAGTTTCTCAACGTATTTTTTGTAGGCACCAAGGTACGATTTTTTGTCTCCTATATCTATAAAACCAGATTCTATTTTGAATCCTTTTACAAATTTCCTTTTGTCAAGAGCCTTTCTTACTGCATCATCCATTCCAAAGGCACTAGATCTCGGAATAAGGTCCAAAAATTCTGGTTCCATAACGTAACATCCAATATTGATCAGTCCACTAACTTCAGGCTTTTCTCTCCAACTCGTTACTCTGTTATTGTCTTGCTTATTGCTGAGATCTATGAAACCGTACTTTAGCTTTGTTCTGTAAGATAAGAGTGCCATAGAGATAAATGCTTTGGATTCAATATGCTGGTGTATCATGTCTCCTAAGCTGAATTCGTAAATTGAATCTCCATATAGACAAACAAATGTGTCGTGTATTAGATTTTGTGCTGACTTTAACTGTCCTGCTGTCGCGAGAGGTCTTTCAGATCTTGCATATTCTATCTTAATACCAAACCTGCTGCCATCCTCAAAATAATCTTCAATTGTCCTGTGCAGATAACTCACACAAAGGACAACGTTATTTATTCTTTCACCACTACTCGTTTTGAGCCAGTCTATTATGTGCTCAAGAAGCGGCTTGTTACCTAAAGGCAACATCGGTTTAGGTATAAAGAATGTATATGGTTGTAGTCTGGTTCCCAAACCGCCGGCAAGAATTACTGCTTTCATATATTATAATTATCTCCTATTCCAATCATTCCTCTTTATGCTATTTTATTAAACTTGTCAAACATGTTACTTGAAACATGAAAAGCTCAGAAATAATTCATTTATAAATAATAAAGTATTCTTTTTATTTTTTCTAATACTTCGATTGGATTTCTACCAAAGATTATAATCATTGGTTCCTTTCCAATATCTCCTTCGTGGTATATGATCTCGGCGTTTCTGTTTTTTACTAATGCACTAGTTATGCCCCAATATATTGTCCTACCCTCCTTCTGCTTGATACTTGCAGGTTCATTTGTTCTGTAGTATTGTGAAATCTGAAATATAGATTTGCATACTGACAATATTTTT
Organism: Thermoproteota archaeon; assembly: GCA_046731995.1. GTDB lineage: Archaea > Thermoproteota > Nitrososphaeria > Nitrososphaerales > Nitrososphaeraceae > JAFAQB01. The sequence goes on from JBKPMB010000030.1 coordinate 2,143, forward strand.
TCATCAAATTTAATATTCATTGCAGATTTAATTGTCGGGTCAAATTTCATATATGAAAGGACAGCAGAAGCAACATGCTTTGAAGCTCCAAATTCTACATTTGACACAGCTTTTGCCATATGTTCTAGCCTTACAACTCTGCCCTTGACACCAGCAACATCAAGAACGGTTCTTGCATCAGGAAGCGCGAAAACTATATTAGATTGGGTTTCAGGTATCATTTTGCCAAAATTACCTAGCATCTCTATTTTGTTAACAACAAGTTGTAATTCTCTCAAGGTATTATAGCGATTGGCATCATGAAATATGCCTGATATAGGATGAGTGACCACAAGGCCATGTCCTATTTTTAATACATTTTTAATGGCATCATGAATATATTGATTCGCTAACCTACAAGCCTGGATAAGACTGAATCCTTTTGCGACAAAAGCAGCAGCCGCCGCAGAAAAATTACAACCAGATCCATGAGTCTCCTTAAGTTTTATTCGTGGATTTGAAAATTTGGCTGATCTGCCGTTGCTGTCGAGGAAAAAATCTGTAATAGATTTTTTCGAGTCAAACCGACAGCCTTTAATAATTACATTTTTTGCGCCAAATTTTCTAATAATATTAGCCGCCTCCGTGGCATCAATCTCGGACTTGATCTTTGTATTTGTTAATTTTTCTGCCTCTCTTAGATTTGGCGTTATTAGCGTCGAAAGAGGAATAAGCTCATCAATAAAGGATTCAATGGCATTGTTAAGCAATAATTTACCTCCGGTCCCTGCAAGAATAATGGGATCTAAAACAACTGGACAATTTGATTTACTTATCAATTTAGACACAGTCTGAATTATCTGTTTACTGTAAACCATGCCAATTTTTATGGCATCAGGAGGTATGTCTGATAAAACTGATGTAATTTGCTCTCTAATGATATCTGGTTTAACTTCGAAGATAGCGGAAACTCCTTGAGTATTTTGCGCTGTAATAACCGTAATAACAGTACATCCGTAGATGCCTAATGCAGAAAATGTTTTTAGGTCAGCTTGTATCCCAGCACCCGCGCCTGAATCACTTCCTGCTATGGATAATGCTACCTTCATGCCGGTGGACTTAAATCAACATGCTTTATCAGTTTATCGGGGATCCGAAGATACTTGAAATTTAAATATATTGAGACGTTAATACGGATATCATCGAGTGATGTATATTGCACCATTTGCATTTTGGTTGTGCTGATTATACTTTTCAGCTGTTGTTTGTCAGTAGAACCTATTTAAATCACAGTGGTTATAAATTAATACATATAAAAGAAGAATAAGATGAAGATAAAGAAGATGATGATGATGTGGGTGGGCATTGAGTAATAACAAGGACTTCCTATTGCAACAACTGATGTGGATTGGTATATCTCTTGGCATCAGTCTAGCTATTTCATTGTTTGTTCCTTTCCCTTACTCTTTGCCAATAATAA
>JBKPMB010000031.1:0-9435 GCA_046731995.1 Thermoproteota archaeon
CATTGAGGACTCTATAACAATACGACTTGATAGCAAAGCACCAACTCTTACCTCTGGTTTCCATGAAAAAATGATGATAATAGACAATCAAATTGCATTTTGTGGAGGGCAGGATCTATCATTGGGTAAGTGGGATACACGTAACCATGATTTTGATAATCGTTTGCGAGATCCTGGTGGAGAACCGTGGCATGATATTCACGCAATGGTTAAAGGTCCTATAGTATGGGACTTGATTTATCATTTCAATCAAAGATGGGTTTATTCTATTTGGAAAGATATCAGACAAGTAAAAGTCGACAGTTTTGTTGGCATTAAATAGTTCTACGACCTCTTTTGAGCGCACTTCTCTTACTGTGATATTATAACAAAATGAAGTATTTGGACCGGTATATAATGGGACCAACTTGGTTTGGCAAGACTTTAAAGTGTATTAAAAATCAGAAAGATACGGAGTAAATGAGTTGTTCATTTTCTCTATCGTGGCGGTATATCCCAATTTAATCCAGGGCGCATAAGACCATTTTCGTCTCTTACTTCTGATATTAAATGTACTTTTCCATCAGATTTCTCTTGTTGTATTTTTATGTATCCAAAGTTAAATATTTGATTTTCTTGATATTCCGATGTCGCATTAATCGTTGGATCAAGTGGATTTGGTTTAAGCGGAATTGCACTCAATGGTCCACTAACTAACTCATGGTAAATCAGTTTGTCGCCATCATGATTAGGATCATATTCAACTAGTATATTTATTGGGAATAATCCTTAGCTTTTATACTTAAGCATCGTCTACTGGCAATATCAATCTAAAAAGATCAGCTTTTGAAAATAGATATACTGGGATTTATTTTATATAATAGCAAGAACCAACCGACGATCCTAACCATCCCATAGCTGACAATGCTTACAAGGTAATCATGTCGGCTGTGGAGTTTTTACTTTGAATGATATCCAACAAGAAAAATAATAAGAGCTGACTTATTTTGCTACTGCTGCACTCATTCTAAGGACATCTACTTGACCGCTATGCAGCCAATCCTTTAGCTCTTCATGACTTGGCTTTGCATCGTGTTTGCCAGCAAGATGGAGATGTAAAAGGACGTAGTTAACTTGATTTAGCAACGGTTTATTTCCTTCATCTCCTTTCCGTGTCTTTTGTCTTAAATCTTCTGGAACTGTAGCCCACCAGCTATCAAAGTTTCTTTTTCCTGTTGTACTTGCTTTTTGACCATGTCCTTTAGGTAATGTCATAAATATTTATGTGCTAATAATGATATTTTAGAGTTACTAATGGCTCTGAGTGTTACTCGCGAATGAAAGCCGTAGAAGCATATGTGACATTATAGAACTATGATTTGTGTGTTAAAAATAATCCAGCTGGTAGCAGTCAGCCAGCCAGACTAATTGATAAGTATAACCAATGACATTATCCTTAAATGATGATGACATAGTTTGACATGTATTATAATGAATTTATCAAAAACTTCGAAAGGATAACTCAACTAGAGAAGGATTATGTTGAAAACCTAGAACGTATAAACTACTTGTATAACGAATCTATCAAGAGCATTGTGAGAGTAAACGATCTTTATAATACGTTTATTAGAAATTATGAGAAAATGAACACATTATGTGAACAGCAATTTAACAATATGCAGAGAATGAATCAAAAATGGCTTGATCTATTTTCGAAATCTTGGGAGCAGCAACAAAATGAAAAGCGTTAAACGAGTTTCATGTTTTTACAAATACAAATGACATTCGAATACAGCAGATACACATAGTGTCATAGATAATTTTTTGATGTCTATCGCCTCCACGATTCAATTCCTAATGATAGGATCTCATTAGTTGGAAATCGCTTTTGTAAGTTTCTCCACTTATTGTTATTTAATATTGAAACTCCTGCTGAGAAGATAGAATAGATATCAAATATCCTCCTATTTTTAAATAATACATTGATTATCAAACTCCTATGAGATTTTTTATATTGTTTTCGCTATAGCAGCCTGATTATGATGAAGACGAAGTTCATGTTTTATATTTATAAACAAAATTAGAATACATTCTATATTCATGTCAGTCAAGGATTTACGCAAATTCATGGCTGCCGCCTCTATGTCAAAGAAGGAGATAGATGAATTTCTCTCTATCCCTAGAATTGCGAGGATGGCATCCATTAAGGATGGAAAGCCGCACATAGTTCCAGTATGGTTTTATTATGATGGTACAAATATTATTGTGCCAACTGCCAAGGACACCAAAAAAACCAAGAATCTGCAAAACAACCCAAATGTGTCTATAGTAATAGATGTTGTGGAAGGTAAGTCAGGAGATATTTCTTTTCTTGATGGTAAAGCCGTAATAGTAGAAGGTATAGTAGAGATAAGAGATGAAATAGATAATAATTCGTTTGCAAGAAAGACATATGAAAGATATATAGGGATAAGCGCATTGGATAATCCTTTTGTTCAATTTAGTGTAAACCTGCCAAGGTATATGCTTGTAATCAAACCAACAAAGATTATCTCATGGGATTTTAGCAAGATTCCCCCTTAGAATAAAGCTAGCATACAAGTAATGAAACATACATGAAGATCCTTTGAATTAGGTATATCTCATATCCTGCTCCAATAATTTTGCTATTGGAACAATAAAGATTGTTAGTTTTAGCGCATCTCTTCTTTATTTGGTTCCGATAATACACATATTCCATGCGTTGCTATTTCGTCAGAACTTTTACCGTATTTTTGTATCTTAATTCATTTATTTCAAGGGATTAATTTTCTGTAATACCTCTCCTGCCTTATTAGCAAATGATTGGAGAGTTTCTCCTGTCTTGTTCATAATGGATTTAGCTCCTTGAGTTACATTAGCAGCTCCAGCCTGCATTTTTTCTCCTGTTTGGTTCGTTGTAGTTTGGGCTCTTTGCGTGGCATTTGTGGTGGTAGCCGCATTTGCAAATGTGAATATCTGTGCTGGTTGAATAGTTGTTGTATAAAGAAAGAGCAGCCCTAACGATAGAGTAAGAATTACAAATGATGCATATACATTATTGTTGCTGCTATGCTTTTTCACTATTTCTTTATTCAAATTTTCCTCTTCCATCTTTTCTTCTTATTGGGAATTATTTATGTATAATGTCAAGAGCTATGTCTTCGTTACATAATTTCATTGGTTATTTGAATGTATTATAGGTGATAATAAGCCTATATCTAGTAGTAGTTTGTTTTAGTATTTCCCAAAAGACTACATAAGAAAAAATGAAGGTATAGAGATCAAGTCATTGCATCTTCGATCTTTACTTTAGCCTTGTTTAATGTTTCAGAGCTTGGTTTTCCCTCAGCATGATCTTTCTCAGTCTTCAATTTTGCTTCTAACCTTTAGCAAGGACTCCATTGCATCAATTCCTAACAACCCTGTTGCGGTCTCTTTTAGGTCCATTTTAACCACCAACACGTCCAGGGCCTTCTTAGGATGGCATCAATATCGAAACTCATTTTAGGTATTGTGGATAAGCTCAAAAATATGTCAGATGAAAATGGTCAAGATATTGATGTTAATGTATATGATGAGAATGATGAGGATGAATTAATAGAGGATGAAGAGGCTGCTGTTCTCCAACCAGCTGGAGTAGTTAGAGAAGAGATTGTAACAGTAACAAAAGATTCTGATACAGAAGATATTGATAGCGAGCATGAACTGTACGAAGAGGTGAAATCACATTCAGATCAGATTAGCAGACTAACATATGTGGTCGAGTCATTACAGTCCCAAATAAAGCTAATGGACCAGAGACGAAGAAGTGGTAACAAAACTAGTTCGGTACGAAAGAATAGAAGCACCGCAAAAACAAAAAAGAATAAAACAACAGCGAAAAAACCTAAAGGAAAGAGAAGTAATAAGAGAAGGTAATGAATTCTGGACCGGGATCTATCGATCAAATAGCGGAGTTTCCAATCCTTACAATTTTGAATAGAAATACTGCCCCGGATTTCTTAAATAAATAATTTCTTTGTTATCGATACATGTCTCCAGTAGGTTGAAAATGAAATAACCTGTTAATTGAAGAATTCTTAAATTTGTGCCATGCCTCCATCTACAAATAGTTCAATACCAGTGATATATCTACTATCATGTGATGCCAAGAATGAGACAGCTTTGGCGATCTCATCAGGACTTCCCATCCGACCCATGGGGACGGCGGCTACAAGATTAGTCTTTATCTGCTTAATTTCTTCCTCAGTATGAGCTACGCTATTGAATGCTGGTGTCTCGATTGGACCAGAACTGATGGCATTGACGCGAATCTTGCGCGCTTTCAAATCCGCGGTCCCTGTACGAGCAAATGACCGTATGGGGGCTTTGGTTGCGCTATAAACCGATGTTGCTCCGACTCCTTTGTATGCACCTATCGAAGCATTTAGAATAATCGAACCACCGTCATGAAACAGAGGAAGTGCTTTTTGCACAGTGAACAATAGCCCTTTGACATTAATATCAAATATTTCGTCAAATTGTGCTTCTGTAATTGTTCCTAGTGGAGCTCGTTGGCCAACGCCGGCATTAGCGAATAGAATGTGGATACTGCCCTTCTGCTCCTTTACCGTAGATATAACCGATCAAGATCTGCTAAATTTGAGACGTCACTCTGAACACCAGTAACGTTTTTTCCAATCTGCTTTACTGCTGCATCAAGTTCTGTTTGACGGCGACCGGTGACGAAAACATATGCGCCATCTGAGACGAACCGTTGTACTGTAGCAAGGCCTATGCCGCTATTTCCGCCGGTGATGACTGCAACTTTTCCTTCAAGCTTTTCCATACTTTTTTACTCCCGTGTTCTTATCTTATCTTATTGAACTTCTCCAGACAGTTTTTTGTCCAATTAATTTTCCTATTCCGTACTCAGCGACTGTGATAGGTCCTAACCTATGATGATTATTTTTCTTCCGTGCCTACTTCTTCTTTATTGAAAGGATAAAAAATTATACTGACTCTCTTTCAATTACCTTACCAGTAAGTAATATTGGCCTCAAGTATATTTACCTTATGTAATTGCAACTGAATTGAAAAACGGACTTCCATGTATATACTACTCCTTTTTCCCTTGATATCATAGAGTGTATTATAACCATCTCCCCACCTTTTCCATAATCTTATTTTTTCATCACCATAAACATGAACTGCAACTTTTTTGTTTCCATCCTCCAAATTCATCAAGATTGGCGTCACAAGCTTCTCTTCTCTGGTATTATCATTGATGTCTACTACGAAATTGAATATATAGTCAGAGCACCCATTTTCATATAGCTCTATGGTACTTTAAAATCTATTGTCTTTGTACATCGATGGATAACTTTTGAGCTCTTTTGCGAGCTCGATAGCCAAAAAACTCCCCAGATGCAATCGATAATATCTTGCCATATGTGTAATTTCCTTCCTGTAGGAAGATGGATGATCTTGTTGTTCATCAAATACAAGGAATGTATCTGGATATTGACAATCTCCATTCATTGCTGCAATAGATGCCCACATAGCATATTTGTTACTAAGAAAGGTAACTATTTTTAGCAATGGATTTACTATCTCTTTCTTTTCTTCTAGCTCGATTATATCTTCAGCCACTTTCAAAGGATTTCCCATTGAATGACATAAGGTCTTTGTTGATTGAGAAATGAAAGGTTTGAATGCATCAGTTGATTTCTTTTTCAAAGTATTCAATCGAGCACATATATCATTTATATCAGAAACAGACCTATAGGTGAAAATATTCTCAATATTGATACCAGATAAACGTCTTACTGATGCCATAATGCATTTGACTGAATTATAAGATAATGTGGATTTTTCAAGAATCATATTTGCGTGCTCCATTACTAATAATTGCTGGGAGTCCATATGCTCTTCTATACTAATGTTTATTTTGCCATCGATTTTTAGTTGCATTCATTATAAAATTCTTTGACTCATGATGAATGGTCAAAGGGTACGTGAGATAACAACTCATACTTCTAATTATCTGCTTATGATATAATTCAGTTCAATTCAAAAAGGGAGTATGAAAGTGTAATTTTTTCCGATTCTTCTATTTAGAGTTGACATCAATAAGGTCATAAGCCGCCACGAATCTTATTTCTCTGACAAACACATTTCTATCATGTAGGTCTTTCTCATTATTGAATTATAATTGCATTTTAGAAAGATTGTGGAAACATGCATCTATTCTTCTGACCTAGTGAAAATGAAGGATTTTTACATCAATATTTTAGGATTAGAGTTTGTTTCTGAAGAAAAAGATAGATATATCTTTCTTAAAGCTGGTCAAAGCATGCTTTTGATTTTCAACCCTAATAAAACACTTGCAAGCGATACCCAACTTCCCACTCATGGAGCTTTTGCCCCACCATCGATCATACACTTTGCTTTAGAGATTAATGAAGAAAGCTATGGTGAAGCCAAATCTGTACTAAATCAAAATAATATAAAAATTGAAAAGGAAGTTACTTGGCAAAAGGATGCGAATTCAATCTACTTTCGAGACCCAGCTGGAAATCTCGTTGAGATCATTACTCCAGGTTCATGGCCAGTGGATAATGCGTAAGATAAACACTAGGTCTGATTGTCCGGTCAAATCAAATTTTGCTTTTCCCCGAATATTTCTAAAACAAATTTGAATTATTGGTTATGTTCGGGACTCCCATTTTCTGTCTGGAATAACGTCTGAAACTCATTTATGGGTTATTGCTTCTGAATGACTTTCTAAATGACATTCCACTGTTCCATGACAACTAATTGAATTGTCAGTCTATCGGTCGATGTCTGTTTGAACTCTTTGTTTATTTTGAGCAGGATTTGAGACGCAAGAGCAAAAAAGAGTCTCCAAGAAATGTTAACCCCAATTATGGAGTATTGGTGTTTTCCAGGAAGGTTTCTACTATGTTGCTGAATTGTTCTGGATATTGATACATCAATCCATGCCCACCTTCTTTAATTTGAACAAACCAAGACCCAGAAATAAGTTCGGCCATTCTTAGGGAATTAGTTGCCGGGGTAGCCGCATCGTCTGTTCCTACTATGACTAGTGTAGGTTGAGTTAAGTTTTTTAGTCTATCGCAAGTAGCTGATGCATGGCTGCCGCTTCTATCTGCTTGTTAAGTGTTTGATTAAGAATTGTCTCTGTAGTTTTTGGAATCCTTTTAAGATAATTTGGATTTTCATTGCGCCATTCTTTGGGGAAGAATAATGGTACAAGTCTTGCTATTCTGTCTTCTGCCGTTCCCCTTCTATTAACAAACTCGTTACGAACTTCCTGACTTTGTGGTACTGAGCTTCAGATTAGTTCATTAAGATAAAAGCGATATATTTTGGCATTTTTAGCTGCTCTTTATGATCTTGCATACCCGTTATATTAAATGATAAAAAGGTGATACCAGAATCACATACAACAGACTCACCGAAGGATACATTGATTATCCAAATCATGATGCATACCTCCTTTGTATCAAAAACAGTAAGACCTTTTCTACCACTCGAAAATAGTATGTTGGCTTTGGCTTGCTGCCTCAAAATAGATAAATCTCTATTTACTGTTCCAATACTTACATGCAACATCCTTGATATCTATGGCTGGCTATGACCCTGACTGTCAAGCTCTGCTACTTTGCTTCTTCTACACTCTATTTGCATTTGTGACCTTTCAATTTTTATGCTCAAATTTTCAATATGCTCCTTCGTAAAGCGCCGAGGCTTTCAATTTCCACGCTTGAGATGTAACGCAAGTCCATAATTTCTGATTTCAATGGTTATGCGTGGAAGTTAGCTTTATGCATTTTGCCAATCTTGAGCTGAACAACGCCAATAGGTATGTTTTGCGATACATGCAAACTCATAGTCAAAGTTAATGAATGTGTGATTGACTTGTTTACGCAAATGTCTGAAAAAAGATAAACAATAACCTAAACAATACCAATCATTCCGAAATCTGACTATGTTGTTGTAAAGTTGCTTGCAATGGGCACAACCATTGATAAGCCATAAAAGCAAAGTGAATTGAAGCAACTTGACGATACCAGCGGAGGAGTCTATAATAATGCTTGATGATAGACAGAAAGTAATTTCTGGTATCTTGGTAATAATAGCAGTTGCAGTTTTGATGCTTGGTTCTTTTTCTTCTTTTTACTCTTTTGTCTATGCTCTCTCATTACAATCGTCAAATGCTCATCACAAAGCATTTGATAAAAAACAAGACAGTGGCACTAGTTCTAAAGATGCAAGTAATGGTGGTGGTGGTGGTGACGATGATAGTGATAATAGTGGTGGGTCTAGTAGCAGCAGGTCAGATGAAACTCTTGGTCATACAGATGATTCGTATAGTGATAGTAGTAGAGATGGTAGCAGTAGCACTTCAGACACTAGAAGTTCTGACGGTTCAAATAATTTAGGTAATACTGATAATAACACTCCAACTGTTCAAGTCAAAATAAAAGATCTTGTTTAATTTGTCATAAAGCCATCGTGGTGTTTGGTAGTCTTCTTGTTTACTTGAGAAAAGGGCTGGAGAAAGTGTCATGTCATATCATGTCTCCCATTTCTTGCCTTATGTCCCGAGCACCTTTTTCAAGTGCTCTATATGGCTTGAATTCCTCGCGTTCTACAAATAACAAAGGGCTGTTCTGGCGGCAATAGTAGACAGTATTCTGATTCGCCGGTCCAAAGATACCTAGTCATGCAAAAAGATCTCCTTGTACATTTGTGGATATTTTGATTTCATGGTGTCAAGCCTCATAGGATATAAGACAGGTCCATAGTTGGCATGTTTTAGCGCATAACTTATTTTATTCCTAGGACTGAAATCCAGCCTTCTTATCCTGCCGCATTTGTCAAGCCATTCTGCAATTATCTTGTATGCAGTATTGTAATCGCATTTCTTTACATTTACCAGGTAGGGGGCTAGTATGAGATCCATAGTTATTTTCCTGTAATCGGCTATTCCGCTACCTGAAAGCAGAGATTCAATCCAGTCTATTGTACGATATTGATCTCCATAGTTTGTATATCCAAAATGTCTGTATGTATTATGTCTGTGGAATCTCTTACCTTTTACAGAATAAGTTTTGTAATTTGGATCTGCTGTTCGTCTGTTTCTATTTGGATTTCTCTTTGAACTGCAAGCCAATTTCTTTGCTGCTAGCTTTATTTGGAAGTCAAATAACATGCGATTAGCTGAAGCACTAATGCCGTTCCATCATTCTACAACTTCACCTGTCTTGTTATTTTTTGAGTTGACTGAGTTGGGCACGTGTATTAGACATGAATCAATTCATGTCTATGTCCATATTACAGCACAGTCTTGATTGCATCCTAGGAGACAGGCATTCAATATTAGATCGGGAAGTGTTTCTGGATACGCTTTATCCATCTATGCTTTAC